>DUUN01000675.1 GCA_012841535.1 Gallicola sp.
CATAGGGTGAAGATAGCGGAAGGGATACACCTGTACCCATCTCGAACACAGAAGTTAAGCCTTTTAGCGCCGATGGTACTATGATGGAGACGTCATGGGAGAGTAGGTATTTGCCCAACAATATTCCCTGTACGATTTAATCGTATGGGGAGTTTTTATTTAGAGAGAAAATACTTAACCGAAAGATAGATTATATTTTAATATTTTTAATTCCATTAAAATCAATAAATAATTTATTTAAATTCCATTTAGAGAAATTATCTGGTAAATCGACTATTAATTGCATATGTGTTTCATTAACACTTAATTTCTCTGTTTCTAAATGAAGTATTTCTATATGATAATACTCTAATAGATCTATGAATTTTTCATAATCAAATTCTCTATTAAGGGTTGTAAGATAAACAACTTCTTCACTATGTTCAAAGAATTTGAATTTTAATTTAGATAAAAACCACTGTAAAGATATAATAAGTAGGGTGCATAAAACTCCTAGTAAAATCATACCTGCACCAATAGCCATAGAAATAATAGCAGTTGTCCAAATTCCAGCAGCTGTTGTAAGGCCACTTATATTTCGTTCTCTTCTTACAAAAATAATACCGGCACCTAAAAAACCAATACCAGAAACTACTTGAGCAGCCATTCTATTTGGATCTCCCTGGTAATTAGGAAAACCATAGGCTGATAAAATCATACATAGACAAGCTCCTAAAGCTACAATACAATGAGTTTTAGTTCCAGCATTTTTGTTTTTATAATCTCGCTCAAAGCCAATAGCAAAACCACAAATAATAGCAATAATAATCCTAATTATGTAAAGTAAGTTACTGTTATAGATTAAATCTAAAATTTTATTCATAATTCATTCCTTTCTATTATATTTTAAGTATACTAAATGAAAATATAATAAACAAATATAGATAAAAATAAAGTTTATTAATGATTTTATTAAATTTGCTTTATACAGTATAATAAAAGGAGAATATTTTTTATGAGGTATAATAATGAAAAAAGAAAACAATAATTTTAATGAAGATAATACAGATAAATTAGATGTATCTGAAATAAATAGAAGATTTTATGAACAACAATACCAAAAAGAAGAGGAAAAGAAAAGAAAAACAGATAGTAGAAATAATTCAACTAGAAAAACTAAAACAAAGAAGAATGTCAATTATACACCCTTTGTAGTTTTTTTAGTGACCTTATTGGTATTTTCTACTGTAGCATTAGCAATTTATACAATTTCTAATAATAAAAAGTTTAATGAAACAATTAATGAATTAAAACTATCTAAGGAAACAGAGGTTACAGAGGAATTAGAGCCAGTTACAGATATTTCTACAGAGGAAGCGGAAGTTGAAGAAGATGACGACTTTGATGAATTTGAAGAGGTTTCAGGTAGTTTAACACAGGATTTGAATTTTAGATCCGGGCCAGGCTATGAGTACGAAACAATAGGAACAATTCCTAGAGGTACTGAAGTTTCAGGTTATATTGATAAAAGTGGATGGTTGAAAATCCAATACAATGGACAAACAGGTTATATAGGACCACAATATGTAGAATAAGTTATTAAGCTTATAAAATGATTTAAAAATATTTAGAGTAGAAATTAAATGTTTCTACTCTATTTTTTATATAGATTTTATAATTAATAGGTATTTAAGCGAGTAGTATTGATTTAAAAATATTAGAATTTTATTATTATTATTTGACTATATTTAATCCTTTGTTTAAAGTGTTAATATATTTGTATTTTAAATTTATAGAGTGTTAGAATTTTATTTTTAAGAATTGATGTTACTGAATTTTTTTATTATCAGATAAAAATTTATTAGCCATTTTTTTGTTTAGTTGATGTTTTCTGTTTATTATACGTAAAAAATTTTTATTACATAGCTCATTTATTTGTCTACTAATTGTTACTCTAGTAGTACCTATAATTTCTCCAAGTTCTTGGTGGGTAAAGTGTTTTTCTAAGTCGTACCATTGGGAATCTTTTTCAGAGTTTTTATAATCAATAAGTGAGCAAAAAATTTGTTTAAGTCTGTCCTTACTATTATTAAATGATAGGTTTGCTATTTCATATCTTAAGATTAGACATTTTTCAGAATATCCTCTAATTATATGATCTCGAAAATTTTTACTTGTAGCCATTAGTTTATTTACAGATTCATTAGGAATTTTGTAGAGAATGCAATCATCGACAGTTTCAGAATAAAGCCCTGTAGGTATATTAAGAAAATATGGGGATTCAGCAAAAAATCTACCACGGCTTAGTACATAAAGTAATTTAACTACGCCATCTTCAGAAATCATATAGTGTTTAGTACTACCCTTATAAATATAATATATACCATCTATTACTTCACCAGGTTGTGAAAATATATGTTTTTTTGGAAAATTACATTTTATAGAAATTGGTAAAATTAAATCCTCTAGTTGGGAATCGTAAATATCTTCAGTTCTTTTTAATAATCCTAAATCCATTATTTAACCTCCTTATAATGTAACTATTATTACTTTGTAACATATTATACATTGTAAACAATGATGCAGAAAATTACAAGAGAATGAAATATACTGTAATTACAAAATATAAGAGAGGTGTAAATATATGAGAATGTCAGGTTCATGGGTAGCCATGCCAACTCCCTTTGATAGTAAAGGTGAAATCGATTTTGGTGCTTTTAAATTATTAATCGACCGTCAAATTCATTATGGGACATCAGCTTTATTTATATTGGGGTCAGCAGGCGAAACAACATTACTTAGTTTGGAAGAGAAGAAAACGATTATTAGGGAAGTAATAAAACTAACAAAAGGTAAAATTATAACCTTCTTTGGTTGTTCAGCCTTGTCTACAAAAGATAGTATACATATGGCTAAATATTGTGAAGCAGAAGGTGCTGATGGAGTTATTTTTACAATTCCACCATATTTATTAATACCTCAAACATCAGTACTAACTCATTTTGATAAATGTATGTCCTCTGTGAAAATTCCATGTGGAGTTTATAACAATCCAAGTAGATTAGGAGTGAATATAGAGCCTAAGACAATTGCAGAACTTTCTGCTAAACATTCTAATTTTATTGTAGATAAGGAAGCAATGGCAAATGTAAGTCAGCTTGTAGAGGTAAAAAGATTAGTTGGAGATTCTTTAGATATTCTATGTTGTGATTATCCTAAATATTCTATTATTTTACCTACATTGGCAGTTGGTGGTACGGGAACAGCTAATATTGGAGGTAATATAATACCGGAGGAAGTAGCTAAGTATTCAAGACCATGGGATAGTTATGAAAAGGTAGTGGAAGCTAGGGAAGGTGTTTTTAAATGGCAACCGTTATTAACGGAGTTATATAAGTTAACAAATCCTATAGTTATAAAAGCTGCTTTTAAAGTATTAGGATTACCGGGTTATACATTAAGATCTCCTCATGAGGACTATGTAGGACCACATTTTGACAAATTAAAAGATATGTTAACAGAAATGGGAGTAGTTGAAAAATATTCAATAAAATAAATAAGCTATGAAGATTAGATTCTAAAATTCAAGGAAGATATTTTAAATTTTGATAAATTATAATTTTAGAATATTGACTTTGATTTTTAGAATCTAGATAAAGATTAGAGGGTTTTAAATGAATAAAAAAATACATGTCATAAAATATGGAGAAAATGAAGATATTAAAGAAAAAATAGAAGAATTTATGCAAGAAAAAAACTGGGATGAAGCTTATATAAGTGGAGGAATTGGCTCTGTTAAAGATCTTTTATTTACAGCTCCTAAGAACAAGATACTTCCTCCAGTTGTTGAAAAGACTTTAATAGAAGGTCCGGGGGAATTAGTATCTATTGTAGGTGAAATTATGCCAATAGAAAAAATAGATGAGTCTTTAAAAGCTATTTATAAAGATGAGGAAAGCGATTTTTTCATACATCTTCATGCATCGGTTGGCTTAAAAGATGGGAAGGTGTATGGAGGTGGATTACATAAGGGAAGAACCTTTAGGGGATTAAAACTCTATATACAAGAAATATAAATCAATATATAGGAGGGCTATATATGAAAAGGAAATGTTCAATATTTTTACTTGTAGTTTTACTTTTATTCTCTGCAACATCTTGTGGAAAATCCAGTACTACTAAGAAGTATTCAGTAGGAGGAGGTTCAGTAGGAGGAAACTTTTATTTAATGGGGGGAGGAGTAGCAAATACACTAAATAATTATATTAACGATAAATATATATATTCTGCTGAAACTACTGGAGGAAGTAGTGCGAACTTGGTTATGCTTCAAGATGGAAATGCAGAGTTTGGAATTTCAATGACAGCTTCTATTGCAGAAGCCATTGAAGGAAAAGCAAAGTGGACCGATGGACAATCATTTGACAAATTGAGAGGAGGACTTGCCCTATATCCATCTTGGTTAACAATATACACTTTGAAAAGTTCCGGAATAGAAACATTAGAAGATTTAAATGGAAAGGTTGTAGGCTTAGGTTCAAAGGGAATGGCTATGGATTCGGTATTTCGTGAGTTTTTTGAAAGTAGAGGTATTAAGCCTTCACAAATACATAACGATGGCCATAGTGCGACAGCAACGGCTATTGACAATGGAATAGTTGATGCGGCAATTCTATTTTCATATCCACCTTTTGCATCTATTAGTGAACTGGAAAGTACTAAAGATTTAAACTTTGTAGAAATAACAGAAGAGGAACAAAAGGAATTAGTAGATACTTATAGTTTTTATACTGCAAGTGATATGCCAGGAGGTTCTTATAAAGCAACAAAAGATGACATAAGAAGTGTTTCAGAATGGAATATGTTAGTTACTAGTGTAGACGTTCCAGAGGAAGATGTTTATATTGCTGTAAAAACTTTATTGGAGCATCAAGATGATATGTTGGCAGTACATGGAAGTGCAAAATACATGACCCCGGAAAATATATTAAATTATAACATACCATTACATTTAGGAGTTATTAAATATCTAGAAGAATTGGGAATAGAAATTCCAGAAGAATTATTACCTGAAGAATATAATAAAAAATAAAAAAAGGAGGCAAATATGAATAAGCAAGTTGAACAAAAAGGTTTCTTTTATTCTGAAAACTATAAAAAATTCAAACAATATTTTATTATAATATTGGCTGCTTTTACATGTCTTCTACATATTTTACAATTTACACCATGGTTTACTATGGAAAGTATTAAGTTTTATTCTTGGCATTTAATGTTAGGGTTTATATTTGTATTTCTATATACTCCTATAAACAAGAAAAAACCGGGAAAATATGCATGGGCAGACTGGATTTTAATTTTATTAACAGCTTTAGTAATTGGATATATAATATTTCAATATGATTATATAATTGACATTATACAAAATAACAAACAAGATCCAACTTTTATCGTTTTAGGTATGCTTAGTACATTATTAGTATTAGAAGCAGCTAGAAGGGTCTTAGGATGGGCATTACCTATAATTGCAATTTTAGCAATATTATATGCTTATTTTGGAACAAGGATGCCAGGCCTATTAGGTCATAGAGGTTACGATATAAACCGTATAGCAACAACAGTTCTTAGTGACCAGGGTATACTTGGTATGCCTATAGGTGTATCAGCATCAAATGTATTCCTCTTCCTAATGTTTGGAGCATTTTTAGAGGTTTCAGGAGCGGATATAATATTTCAAAATATTTCCATAGCTTTAACAAGAAAAAGTAGAGGGGGACCTGCGAAAATGGCAGTAGTTACTTCTGGATTTTTTGGTATGATATCAGGAAGTGCCGTTGCAAATGTTGCAAGTACAGGTTCATTTACAATACCATTAATGAAAAGACAAGGCTATTCTAAACGATTTGCAGGAGCAGTAACAGCAGTTGGGTCAACAGGTGGTCAAATAATGCCACCTATAATGGGAGCAGCAGCCTTTGTACTTGCAGACGTAGCAGGAGTAGGTTATAAAACAGTTGCAGTTGCAGCTTTTATTCCGGCGGTAATGTATTACTTAACCCTTTTTAAAATGGTTGATTTAGAATCGGTGAAACTTGGAATAAAGGCAATTCCAGTAGAAGAGGTTCCTGAACTAAAGGGAACATTTACACAGAGTATAAAATTAATAGTACCTTTAGGAGTTTTGTTAGTACTTCTTTTAGGATTTAATTCAACACCTATGATGGCAGCAATTTGGTCAATACTATCAATAATAGTATTGGGTTTATTTGATAAAAAAGATAGAATGACACTAGAAAAGCTACTTAACGGATTTGTAGCAACAACAAGAAGTATGCCTCAAGTAGTAGCAGCCTGTGCTTGTTCAGGTATAGTTACAGGTGTATTTGCACTAACGGGACTAGGATTAAAACTAAGTCATTTTATAGTTAATTTAGGTGGAAACAATATATTACTTAGTTTAATACTTGCAATGCTAATTTGTGTAGTTTTAGGAATGGGATTACCAACAACAGCTTCCTATATTATTTGTGCTACTGCAATAGCACCGGCACTTATACAAATAGGAGTACCATCATTAGCAGCTCATTTATTCCTATTATACTTTGCAAGTATTTCTGCAATAACTCCACCAGTTGCCGTTGCTTCATATGCAGCAGCTAGTATTGCAGATGAAAATGCCATGAAAGTAGGATGGACAGCTGTAAAACTGGGAATAGCAGGTTTTATATTACCATTTACCTTTGCTATAAATCCTGACTATTTACATATAGGCTTGGATTTAACGACCTTTATAACAATGATATCTGCAATAGTGGTTTCAATGGCAGCAGCAATACTTATACAGGGATATATAGAAAAGAAAGCAACAATTGTTGAAAGAATTATTTGTGTAGTGGTAATAGTATTGGCAATTCAATCTGGACTTATACAGTCATTAGCAGGTTGGATATTATTTGGAGGAATGTATTTCTTTAGAAGATACCAGGCAAAAAAGGACGATAAATCAAAAAAAGAAGTAGTTAATTAAAAACATTATATATTGTAAAAAACCTGTTTAGTAAATAATTAATATTTATTAAACAGGTTTTTATTTTTACATTTAAAGCAAATATCTATTAATTTGAATTTACAATTTAATAA
>DUUN01000544.1 GCA_012841535.1 Gallicola sp.
AAATGCTAATGAAAAAGTGATTCCTTAATAATAATAGCCCTGTACAATCATAATTGCAATATAATTGACAGAAGGATTAATTCCTTAATTGCGCTCTATAGCTGCCAGGTGTAATATTCTCAAAACGCTTAAACTGGCGCATAAGGGTAGTCACGTGTAAATAGCCGCAACTGTGTGCAATTTTCTCCAGACTAATATCACTGGTACGCAGGAGCTCCTTTGCTTTTTTTAATCTCAGCAATGAAATATATTCTGAGGCTGTATTTCCAGTATGCTTTTTAAAGTAATGGCTAAAATTCGATACCGTCATCCCGAATCGGTCAGCTACCGATTTCAACGAGAACGTCTGTTCACAATAATGCTCTGAAATATATTTCATTATCTGTTCGAAAGTACTAAAAACTTGAGATTCATCGAAACTTTCTCTTTTTGACGAGATTAGATTAATAATTTCACTTGTTATTGTATTTACAATTTGGACAATTTCGTCAACCGAAGTTATTATTCCTTTTTTTACAAGATTGCATTTATCAAAAAATGAAAATGAATAATTTAATTCACTCATCGCTTTCATGGTCACATTTATGATTTCATAAGTAAGACAAGTCCCAAAAAACAGGCTGTTGCAGTCCGATATATATTTTATGAGTATATCCATATAGAAATGAATTTTATCTTCGTCACCAATCAGAATTGCTTGGTACAATTCATTTACAGCGTACGTCGGATAAACAAAGCGATTATTGTTTTCGCATATAGTATCCTTATAATAGACAATACCTCCCCTGCCCTTCATAAGCTGATATTTAGTGGCAATTGACGCTTGCGAACTGGAATCTATAACTTGATTGATTTCGACTACATTACCGACGCCAATCAAAACCCAAATTTCAAGGAGGTCTTCGATTGCACATTTGATTTGTTGAAGCTTTGTCTCAAAATCGTGCATTTCCTTAATCGTACCGGATACAACAACATATATTGTATTATCCTCAGAATATTCCATAGTATATGCATTTATATGCATCTTGACAGTATCCCCTATGAACTTCGCTATTTTTTGATAACGATCAATATCAAGAGGATAACTGTTTTGAACATCTTTCCTGATGATATTAAAACCAATAACCTGGAAATACGGACCTGGTAATTTATAACCGACCTTACTGCATTCATCTCTGAAAACTTGAAGGTTATCGTAACCGCCGCGCATAAGTTTAAATGTAATTCTGTCACATATTAATCGTGAGTTTTGTTGGTAAGCTTTTTTTAATGCCTTTTTAGTAATCTCAAATTCATTTATATTTTCTTCCGTTTCACCAAAAAAAGAAACCGCAAGCTTGCTTAAAGCCCGAATTGGTGCATAGTTTATCTTCATAAAATAAAAAATGAATAAGGTGCAAGTGGCAGTAATTGTTATTATTCCAACAAAGAATAGAATTTTGTAATATTTAATTGGTGAAATAATGCTCTCATACGGAATGATTGATACATACTTAATTGGTGAAACCACTGAATTCCTCATGTAAACAACGTAGATTTGACCATTTACATTAATTTTATTAGGCTTATCATTCTTTTTATCAGGGTATGATTTCCAAATATCCCATGCATAATCTGAAATATTCGGATTTGAAGTATACAGCAAATTATTACCATAGTCGCATATTGATACACAAGATTTTGTTCCTGATATGAATTCACCGGTAAGCTTATTTAATGTACTGGTATCAATTTTAAAGGAGACATAATTCTTCGGTTTTGCAACCCCTATTTTGTTTATTACAACATAAGTAAGCGATCCTTTTGAATCATCCGTTGTTTTTTGTACTGGCAGCCAATAGCTGCTGCGGTTTTTAAGCAATAATTCTGAAATTTCTTCTTCAGAAAAAGTATTTTTTATTTCCATATCCCCTAATTGACTATAATCATACATTGTCTGTGTTGAATAGATTTTTTTTAAGTCATCATTTATAAAAAGAATATCATCTATAAAATTGTTGGTTGATATGATGCTGGATAATTTACGTACCACATCGTAAAAATTCCCATAATCCTGCTTTAGATATAAGGTGGAAAATTCTTTTGAGTTAAACATTAAATACGCGTTTGAATTCATCTCATTAATAATTTCATCAAATGTAATTTGTATTTTATGCAAAGTATTTACGCGGTTGCTTAGCGCTTCATCTTCATAGAAATTATAGAAAAAGTTAAAAAGGATGATACCTAAAATAATCATCGGTGTTATCATCATAATAATATAGGACAGAAGAACACTAATAAACACTTTTTTCTTTTTCATAGGTTTTTGCCCCCCCATATTAAGAAATTATGTTTATTTATTTTACTGCAAACCTATAAGATTAAAACAGCTCTGAAGAGTAAACATTTACCTTTCGATTATTATATGAAAATTCATTTACCCAAACTATCTCCTTGTGATCAATTATACTATAAATAGTACACTTCAGACAGATATTATGTAGATAATACTTAGTTTATTATATCATAGATCTATTCAGCCGGGCATCGGCTGTATAAATTGTTTGTGTCAAGTAAACGTGGGCAAATTATTTTCTTTTCTTTTTTACTGTAGTTTAAAGCTTATTAATTTTCCTAATGTATATCCAAAAAGGTAAAAATGCTACGCATTTTTGTATATAAAAAA
>DUUN01000447.1 GCA_012841535.1 Gallicola sp.
ATTATTTAAGCAAAAAAAATAGAGAGTCTAACTCTCTTATTAACTAAAATATCTTATAAAAATAATTTTATACACCAAAAATAGACAAAACTATCTTTCTGAATAAAATTTTGTCTAATTCAAATATGTAATTTTTTAATAATATGTATTAATGTAATTCATTTTCTATAAAATCTTTTAAATTCTCTAATGCAGCTTTTTCATCATCACCATTACATCTAATAACGATTTCCGAACCTTTAAATGCTCCCATACTAAGGATTGATAGTATACTTTTTCCGTCATACTCAACATTATCTTTTATTAAAGTTATATCACATTGATATTTTATTGCTTCTTGTAAGTATCTAGCTGCTGGTCTAGCATGTAACCCTTCGTCGTTTACTATAATAACCTTTTCCTCTACCATGAAAATTAACCTCCAAATATTTTAAATTGGAATGCTCTTTCAAGCATCCCAATTATTTAATATTAATACGCTACAAATTTTGAAGATAACGCCCCACAAATTGGACATTTTTCTTCTTCACCAGTTATGCTTATAAATCCACATACTGGACATAATAAAATCTTTTCTGCATCTAAGTCCTTTGCTTGGTCAACTGCTTCTTTAGCTTTACCAAATAATACAGCGTGAACTTTTTCAGCTTCAATTGCAAATCTCATTGCTCTAACAGCTTCTTTTTCTTCTTGCATTTCTGCTACTGCTATATATGCTGGATACATTTCAGTATATTCAAAAATTTCTCCACCTCTAGCAGCTTCTAAGTTTTCAGAAGTTGTTCCTATTCCAAAACCAGCCATACTAGCAACTAAAAAGTCACCTTTTACATCTTTCATTGCTTTAAAATGTAAACCTGCATGTATTTTTTCTGCATCAGCTGTACAATGAAAAAGTCTTTCTACATTAGGAAAACCGTCTTTTCCTGCACATTCTCCCCAAATATCATATCTGTTTCTAGCTTGTGATTCCCCACCATAAGCTGAACGTAAATTTGCTTGTGTCATATCTTTCATAAAAATTACCCCCCTTGTTTATACATTAACTATAATAACATATTTTTAAAACTGAGTCTATGGTATGAATATATTTTTGAACTCATTACAGTTAATAATTAAAATTATTCTTCATTCTTTCTTCTATTGCTTTTTTTCTGCTACTTTCTTCTCCCATTTCACTAGAATCTAATTTATCTATCCAGTTTAAAGCCTTTCCTGTTCCTCTAACAACAGCTGTTACTGGTCCCTCTGCCACTTGAACCTTTATTCCTATTTTTTCTTGAATTTTCTTATCTAGTCCAGCAATTAAACTACTACCACCTGTCATTATTGCACCTCTTTCAAATAAATCAGCTGCAAGTTCTGGTGGTGTTTGTTCAAGAACGCTATGAACTGTGTCTACAATTTGAGTTAAAGGTTTTTCAAGGGCTTCCGATATATCTGACGCTGTTACAAAAACATGCATAGGCAAACCATTAATTAAATTTCTTCCCCTTACTTCAAAAAGGTCATTATCATCTCTTAAGTTTGCAGCAGCTATATTTATTTTTATATCCTCTGCTGTTCTCTCCCCAATAATCATATTATATTTTTTCTTAATATAATCAGATATAGCTTTATCACACTCATCTCCTGCAACTGGAATTGATCTATTAATTATAATACCACCTAAAGCAATTACAGCTACATCTGTAGTTCCTCCACCTATATCTATAATCATATTACCGCCAGCATCTCCAATATCTACTCCGGCTCCTATTGCTGCAGCTAAAGGTTCTTCTATTAAATATGTTTTATAGGCCCCTGCGAATTTACTAGCTTGTATTACTGCTCTTCTTTGAACTTGAGTAATTTCACTTGGAACGCATATTACAACATTTGGTTTTATAAATGATTTACCTAAAGCTTTCTCAATAAAATATGACAACATTTTTTCAGTTGTATTAAAATCTGCAATAACACCATCTTTCATTGGTCTTGTTGCAATAATATTTCCTGGTGTCCTGCCTAGCATTTTCTTAGCTTCCTTTCCTACTGAAAGGACTTTCCCAGTATAACTATCCATAGCTACTACTGAAGGCTCATTAATAATAACACCTTTGCCACGCATATACACCAATACTGAAGCTGTTCCTAAATCTATTGCTATGCTTTTTCTTAAATTAGCCATTATATTTCTTCCTCTCTATATCTATTAAATAATATAACATAAATAAGCCATTTCTGACTATTCTTTATGAAAATATAAATGGGAATATTTTAATAAGGTCTATAATTTATTTATTCTCCTATTAATATTAAACTATAATCTATTATAGCCTATTTGTTTAAAATACAGGAGCGATTAAATTAGCTAGTAAAATAAATTTATAAATTCTTTCTAATTATTAAATCTACTATTTATCTTTTTAATATATTATAATTATGCTAATATATTATTTATAAAAATAATTTAGGAGATTTTATGGATAATAAAGAAAATATAATAATGGATAAATTAACTAAGGTTTGCACTTGTAAATCCATATC
>DUUN01000526.1 GCA_012841535.1 Gallicola sp.
TGATAATATCAACACCTTCAAGACTAACCACTTCATTGGGATTAAGTTGTGCATAACAACCCATTACCACGATAATGGCTTTAGGATTTCTCCTTATTGCTTGTCTAATAACTTTTCTACTTTTAGCGTCAGATGTTGAGGTTACAGTACAAGTATTAATAATATAAACATCACAAACATCATTAAAATTACCATATTCGAAGCCGCGATTCACCAAATCATTTATAACGGCTTCTGATTCATATAAGTTTACTTTACAACCTAAAGTATGTGTACTAAATTTCATTTTGATCACCTAACTCAAATTGATAACTAATGGCACTTAAAAAATAAAGAGGGGCGGTTTCAGTGCGTAGAATACGGGGTCCTAGTTCAACCGGAAGAAATCCTCTTTCACTCAGAATTTGAGCTTCGGCATTACTAATTCCACCTTCTGGACCAAATAAAATAAGGATATTAGTTCCGTTAAAACTTTCAAGAATCTTTTTCAAAGCAGACTCACCAGTTTTGGCTATTTCCTCATATGCAAATAAACATAAGTCATATTGATCTTTTATATCGACCAACTCTTTAAAACTAACCGGATCATATACTTTTAAAATTGATGAACGATGACTCTGTTCCGATGCCTCTTTAGCGATTTTTTGCATTCGTTCTTTCTTCTTTTGAACTTTCTCAGTTTTTACTTTAACAATACTATATTCCATTTCTACCGGCAAATAGGCATAGGCTCCTAGTTGGGTTATTTTTTGAACAACTTCTTCTTGCTTTTCTCTTCTTATCAACCCTTGAGCTACGGTCACTTTAATTTTCATTTCATTATTTTGTTTTAATGTTTCAAGAATTGTTAAAATAACCTCTTCATTATTAATTGTTTCTATTTGTGAGCGGTAAGTCTTTTGGTCCTCATCGCAAACTAAAACAATATCACCTGGTACCATTCGCATTACTTTATACATATGATAACAATCACCATCAGTAATGGTGATTTTATTATTTTTTATTGATTTATTACTAACAAAATATCTTTGCATTTTATTCACCTTTATATCTTATTTTACCACAAAATTCGATTTATTAAAAGGGAATTGTTTTTCTAATATTCTTTAAATATATAAAGTAAAAAGAAGTTGATAAGGCCACAACTTCTTATGGAATAATAGAAAACATTAATCGAACAAAATAAATAATGATAATGATTAATGAATTTATAATAATGAAAATATTTACTGTCTTTTTATTTATCACTTTAAAGAGTGATTCACTATGGAAGGCGACAAACACCGTCAGTAGTATCAAAATTGCTCCAGGATGATAATAAATATAACCTTTAAAATCACCCCTTAAGAGGGCTAGCATAGCTCTAGTTGAACCGCAGCCGGGACAAGGGATATTAGTAGTGCCCCTAATTAAACAAGTAACTTCTAATATGTGTAATAGAAAATAATAAAATATTATTATTAATATTACTAACAGATGTCTTAGGAATGGTTTTAAAAATTTGTCCTTCATATTATCACCTTAGAAAAAAAGTTGGTCTTAAAACCAACCTTGATTTCATAATCTAAAATATTTGCATTACCTTTTCAAAATTTAATTCTTTAGTTTTGGTAGATACTATAAACCAGTCAATGATAGTTAGAATTCCACAAAGTCCAACAGTTAAAAGTTTTAAAATCCCCATACCAATATCTCCAAGCATAAAACGATCAATACCCATTGAACCTAAAAAGATTGATACTAACAATAAAGTAGTTGGGTCTTTTAATTCTACTCCCATTAACATATGATAACGATCGTCATCAAGTTGTTCAAGTTTTTCCTTTAATATTAAGATTTTTTCATTAGGAAAATACTTTTTGTTGATCATAAGATACATATCAACTTTTTGAATATCCATAAAAAATTTCCTCTCTCTATTCTTTCCTCCATTTTACCATATACTGCCGATTATGTCAATAATTTTCCTAATAATCCCTAAAATAAAAAAGTGTATGATAAATATAATATCATACACCTGTATTATTATTTGTTTCCTTGGAAAAACTTCTTAAATTTTGTAAAGATGGTATCATTAGTTTCATCTGTTTTGGAAAGTTTAGTAAATAAATCTTTTTGTTCAGCAGATAGTTTGGTTGGCGTTACCACCTTAACA
>DUUN01000793.1 GCA_012841535.1 Gallicola sp.
AAAAACAAACAATTAATGTTTAGTAAACTTTTTAAAAAAATAATTTTAAATAACACATAAGATATTATGAATAATTATTCGTTATACTATATAACAAATGTGTATTATTGGCTAAAAAATGAATAAAAGACCATTGACATTTATAAAAATTATTTATACAATTTGTTACAAAGGTGATCATCTTATGAAAACAAACAAAAGAATTAATGAGGTTAAAAAATATTTAGACAGTAATGGTTTTACAACTGTTACTAAATTAGCAGAAGTTTTTTCAGTTAGCGCTATGACTATAAGGAGAGATTTAAACTCCTTAGAAGAATTGAATTTAGTAAAAAGAGAAAAGGGAGGGGCTTATCCTAGAAACCCTGCTTATATTGAAACTAAATATGAGAGAAAGAAAATTGAAAATGTAAGGGCAAAAAGAAGAATAGCTATTGAAGGAAATAAACTTATTGAAGATGGGGATATAGTTTTTTTAGATGCTGGAACAACAACATTTATGTTAATGGAAAGTATTTTAGAAAAAGAATATAAAAACTTAACTGTCGTAACAAATGATATAAGTATCGCATTTTATATGATGAATAGAGAAGATATAAATATGATTTTTATTGGGGGAAACGTTTCTAAGGCAACCTATAGCACTCAAGGCTATATTGCAAAAAATAATATAGAAATGTTGCATTTTGATAAATGTTTTTTAGGAATTTCATATATAGACAGTAACTATAGATTATATACTCCAACTATGGGGAAGGTTGAATATAAAAAAATTGTTTTACAAAATTCTAATGAAAAAATTCTTCTTGCAGATAGTTCTAAATTTAATAAAAATAGTCTATATTTCATAGCTGATATGAAAGAATTTAATGTATTAATAACTGAAAAAAATATAAATTATGAAAATAATAAATATTTTTTAGAAAATAGAATTAAGGTAATAATAGCATAAAGGAGTTACTATGCCCGAATACGTAATGATAGCAGATGATTTAACAGGGGCTAATGCAAATTGTTCACTTATGAAAAAAATAGGCATTAGTAGTGCAAGCGTTTTATCGGTAGATAATTATAAAGAAAATGAAAATATTCAAGCTATAGCAATTTCTACTGATTCAAGAGCTATGTTTAAAAAAGAAGCATACGATATTGTAAAAAAAGCCATGTCTAAGTTTAAAAATAATGATGTAGTTTTTTTTAGTAAAAGAATAGATTCAACTTTAAGAGGAAATATCGGAATAGAAACTATAGCTATGTTAGATTCTTTAGATGATGAATATATGGCAGTATGTGTTCCTATATATCCATCAACAGATAGAGTTGTTTTAAATGGTACTATGGTGGTAAACGGGTCTTTATTAATAAATACCGATGCCGGCAAGGACACTAAGACGCCTGTTGATTCATCTAATGTAGAAACACTTTTTAAGAAACAATTTAATCGTAAAATAGACAGCATTTATTTAGAAGATATTGAAAAGGGCTCTGATTATTTAGAAAAGATTATTTTAGAAAAATATAACAATAATACAAAATTATTATTGTTTGATGGATTTACAGACAAACATTTAGAAATAATTGCTAAGGCAGTTATTAATAGTAAAATAAAATTTATTTCCGTTGATCCAGGACCACTTACTTGTAAATTAGCAGAGATATATTTAGAAAAAGAAGAAATATTCAGTAAGGTTTTAATGGTTGTAGGCTCAGTAACAGATATTACTATAGAACAAATAAAAGAATTAATATTTAGTTATCCAATTAATATTTTAAAAATAGACCCTTTAAAATTAGTTGGAATTGACACTTATAAATCTGAAATAAATAGGGCTGTAAAAGAAGGGGAAAAATTTTTACAAGAAGAGGATTTTTTACTTATTACAACTACACCCTATCAGCCAAGTGATAAAAGATTGGATTTAACTGAAATTTCAAAAGAAACCAATATGCCTATAGATGATATTTCAATTATGATTTCTCATGGTTTAGGTGAAATAGCTGCAAAATTATTAGTAAAAGATTTTTCTTTTGCAGGTGTATTTTCAAGTGGTGGAGATGTAACAGTTGAATTAATAAAGGAACTTAATTCAAATATGGTTGAAATAAGGGAAGAAATTATTCCATTAGCTGCTTATGGTAGATTAATTGGTGGGAAAATTCCCAATTTAAGAATTATAAGCAAAGGTGGAATGGTTGGAGATAAAAATGCAATGAAATTATGTTTAGAAAAATTAAAAAATACTTTAGGAGAAGAATAAGGAGGAGTAAATATGAAACCAATTATAGGAATACCTTTAGGAGATCCAGCTGGAATAGGACCTGAAATAACAATAAAAACATTTAATGATGATGAAACAATTAATAATTGTAATTTAATTCTAGTAGGTGATAAATATGTAGTAGAAAAAGCAATAGAAGTAACTGGAATTAATATGAATATTAATATAATAGAGAAAGTTTCTGAAGCGAAGTTTGAAAAGGGTACTATTGATTTAATAGATTTAGGCTTAATTAAAGAAGATTTTGAATTTGGGAAAGTAAATGCTACTTGTGGTAATGCATCTTATCAATATATTAAAGTAGTTGGAGAATTAGCAATGGCAAAAGAGGTTGATGCAATAGCTACAACTCCTATTAATAAAGAATCCTTAAGAGCTGCCAACATACCATATATAGGTCATACAGAAATGTTAGAAGATATTTCAGGAGTTCATGATCCATTAACTATGTTTGAAGTTGAAAATTTAAGAGTGTTCTTTTTGTCAAGACATCTTTCTTTAAGAGATGCAATAGATGTTGTTAAATATGATAGAGTACTGGAATATATTAGAAGATGCACAGAGGCTTTAAACAAACTTGGTGTTAAAGGAAAAATGGCAGTAGCAGGATTAAACCCTCACTCTGGAGAACATGGACTTTTTGGAATGGAGGAAGTTGAAGAAATAACACCGGCAATAGAACAGGCACAAAAGGAAGGTTATGATGTTGTAGGACCGATAGGAGCTGATTCTGTATTTCATCAAGCGTTACAAGGTCAATATGCATGTGTTTTAAGTCTTTATCATGATCAAGGACATATTGCTACAAAAACATATAATTTTGAAAAAACAATTTCTATTACTAATTCTATGCCTTTTTTAAGAACTAGTGTAGATCATGGAACAGCGTATGATATAGCAGGGAAAAACATAGCTTCAGCTGTAAGTATGATAGAAGCGGTAAAACTTGCTGCAAAATATGCTCCTTATTTTAATAGCTAGGAGGAATAAATTATGGAAAGAATGGTTGCAGCATTAATAATAGGAATTATATTATTAGTATTTTTAATATTAAAGACAAAGATTCATACATTTTTAGCTTTAATATTGGCTTCGATTTTTATAGGTGTAGTTGGAGGAATGCCTCAAAATGATGTTTTGACGGCAATAACAAATGGATTTGGAAGTACATTAGGTAGTATTGGTATAATTATTGGCTTTGGAGTAATGATGGGCCAAATTTTTGAAACCAGTGGTGCGGCTACAAGAATGGCTTATACTTTTATAAAATTATTCGGCAAAGGTAGAGAAGAAGCAGCTTTATCTGTAACAGGATTTTTAGTTTCAATACCTATTTTCTGTGATTCAGGTTTTGTTATTCTCTCACCATTAGCGAAAGCTTTGTCAAAACAAACAAAAAAATCTGTAATATCATTGGGAATAGCACTTGCTTCAGGACTTGTTATAACTCATAGTTTAGTACCGCCTACTCCAGGTCCAGTTGGTGCGGCAGGTATATTTGGTGCAAATGTAGGAAGTGTTATATTATGGGGGATAGTTGTTGCAATACCAATGATGATTTCATCATTAATATATGCTAAATATATGGGAAAACAAATTTATCAGTTACCGGGTGACGATGCTCAAGAGTGGATAAGACCTGAAAATAGGGAAGAATTAGAGAAAAAACCTATAGAATATTCAGAAGAAGGTCTTCCAGGAGTATTTACTTCCTTTGCTCCAATTGTTGTACCAATTATATTAATACTTTTAAATACTGTGTCAACAGCAATGAAAATTGAGGGTACAATAGGTGGAATTTTAGTATTTTTTGGAACTCCAATTGTAGCAGTAGGTATTGGATTAGTTATTGCAATATTGACTTTAACTAAGGGATTAGATAGAAGTTTTGTAATTAGCGACATGGAAAAAGGTATACAATCTGCCGGAATTATTATATTAGTAACTGGTGGTGGGGGAGCCTTAGGTCAAGTTTTAAGAGACAGTGGTGTTGGTGAATATATAGCAGGATTTATAGCAAATTCTCCAATTCCTCCAATATTTTTACCTTTTTTAATAGCTACTTTAATGAGATTCATTCAAGGTAGTGGAACAGTTGCAATGTTAACAGCAGCATCTATAACAGCTCCGATTATGGTGTCTTTAAATGTTGATCCGGTTTTTGCTACATTATCCGCTTGTATAGGCTCCTTGTTCTTTAGTCACTTTAACGATAGTTTCTTCTGGGTTGTAAACAGATCCTTAGGAATTGTAGATGCAAAAGAACAAATAAAAATTTGGTCTGTAACATCAACAATAGCTTGGGCTGTAGGTTTTATAATGCTATTAATCATAAATTTAATATTCGGTTAAAAGGGAAGGAATCAATTTATTGGTTCCTTTTTTTGTTATAATATACTTACATATATAAAATTAGGAGGAGCAATGAAGATAACTGTAATAGGTTGTGGAAGATGGGGATCTTTTATAGCCTGGTATTTAAATAAAATAGGAAATAATGTGATTTTATATGGTAGGGAAAGTTCTAAGAAATTTCAGCAGTTTAAAAATACAAGAACAAATGGAATGATAGAATTACCTGAAAGCATTGAACTTTCAAGTGATTTATCAGTTACTAAGGATTCTGAAATTATAGTTATTTCAGTTGGAGCTCAAGTTTTTAGAAATGTCCTTGAAGAACTAAAAGAATATGACTTAAAAGATAAAATATTTGTTCTTTGTATGAAGGGAATAGAAATAGAGTCAACTGAAAGATTAAGTGAAATTGCTGAAGCCAATGTAGATTATTCTAATAGAATTGCAGTTTGGTTAGGTCCTGGTCATGTTCAGGAGTTCTATAAGGGAGTACCAAATTGTATGGTAATTGATTCTAAAAACGAAGCTTGTAAAAAGTTTTTAGTTGAAAAGTTTAGCAGTCCTTTAATTAGGTTTTATTACGGAAATGATTTATTAGGAAATGAAATAGGTGCTGCGGCTAAAAATGTAATCGGTATTGCTGCCGGAGCTTTAGATGGTTTAGGGTTAACTTCATTAAAAGGCGCTTTAATGAGTAGAGGAACTAGAGAAGTTTCTCGTTTAATAGAAAAAATGGGTGGAAATCCATTTTCAGCATATGGCCTTTGCCATTTAGGTGATTATGAAGCTACAGTTTTCTCGCAATTTTCAAATAATAGAAAATTTGGAGAGAGTTTAGTAAAGGGAGAAAAGTTTGAAAAATTAGCTGAAGGTTATTATACCTCTAAGGCTATGATGAAGTTAAAAGAGGAATATAAGGTTGATTTACCAATAACAGAAGCTGTTTATAATGTATGTTTTAATAAGAGAGATGCTAAAGAAGAAATTGAAAATCTATTTTTAAGAAGTATAAAAAATGAATTTGCTTAAATTTTTTAGAGGTTATAAATGGAACTGGAAAATAAGTTAAGGGTAAGAAAAAACTATTATGGTATATATGAAGAATTTCCCTATAAGGAAAATATTGAAGATTTATATATAATTTTTAGAGAAAATAATTTAT
>DUUN01000347.1 GCA_012841535.1 Gallicola sp.
AATTTAAAGTAGTAGATAGTTTAATAACTAATTTTCATCTACCAAAATCTACTTTAATGATGTTGGTGTCTGCTTTTTCAACAAAAGAAAATATAATGAATGCTTATAAAATTGCTATTAAAGAAAAATATAGATTTTTTAGTTTTGGTGATGCAATGTTAATTAATAAAGAGGAAAATAGATGATAAATTATACATTAGTAAAAGAATCTAGTAATTCAAATGCAAGATTAGGTTATATAGATACTCCCCATGGTAGAATTGAAACTCCAATATTTATGCCAGTTGGAACAAGGGGAACTGTAAAAACCATGACTTCTCATGAATTATATGATATTAATGCTCAAATTATACTAGGTAATACCTACCATTTGTATTTAAAACCTGGTCAAGAGGTTTTAAGAGAGGCCGGTGGACTGCATAAATTTATGAATTGGAACCGTCCAATTCTTACGGATAGTGGTGGATTTCAAGTATTTAGTTTAAATACAATTAGAAAAATTACAGAAGAAGGCGTTGAATTTCGTTCACATATCGATGGTTCGAAACATTTTATTTCCCCTGAAAAATCCATGGAAATACAAAATGATATAGGGTCCGATATTATGATGGCCTTTGATGAGTGTGCACCATATCCTGCTAGTAAAGAATATATTGAAAATTCTATGCATAGGACCTTAAGATGGTTGCAAAGATGTAAGGACTACCATAAAAATACCGACAAACAATCTTTATTTGGAATTGTTCAAGGTGGAATGTTTAAGGATTTAAGAGAATATAGTGCAAAAGCCACAGTGGAAATAGATTTACCAGGCTATGCAATTGGAGGACTGTCTGTAGGAGAGCCAAGGGACTTGATGATTGAATATTTAAACCATACTATTCAATTTCTTCCAAAGGACAAGCCAAGGTACTTAATGGGGGTAGGAACACCGGATTATTTATTTGAAGCAGTAGAAGCCGGAATTGATATGGCAGACTGTGTTCTTCCTACAAGAATTGCAAGAAATGGAACTGCTTTAACAAGTCATGGGAAGTTAGTAGTTAGAAATGCAAAATATTCAAAGGATTTTAGACCTTTAGATGAAGAATGTAATTGTTATACCTGTCAAAATTATAGTAGGGCCTATATTAGGCATTTAGTAAATGTTAATGAAATTTTAGGGGCAAGACTATTGACAATTCATAATTTATCATTTTTAATTAATATGATGGATAAAATTCGTCAGTCTATAAAAGAAGATAGATTTTTAGAATATAAACACGAATTTTACGATAAATATGGTTATAATTACCATAAAATTTAATGGAGGTAGAAATGCAAGGAACGGGTTCAATTCTCTTTTTAGTCGTTATGATAGGGGCTATGTACTTTTTAATGATTAGACCACAACAAAAAAGAGATAAAGAAGTTAGAGAAATGAGAAGCAATTTAAAAGTTGGAGACAATATTATTACTATTGGTGGAATCAAGGGAAAGGTTCTAAAAATAGGTGATGATTATGTTATAATAGAAACCTCTAACGCAAAAACAAGAATGGAGTTTGTTAAATCTGCAATTGGAACAGTAATTAAAGATGAGCCAGTTTCAGAACCAGATGAAGACGACATTGATGAAGATGAAGACGATGAAGAGGAAGACGACGAATAAAATTCAAAACTAAAAATGAATTTTAGTAGTCTTTTTAAAATTATATATTATTTGGATATATAAATTAGTAAAATATTTGATTTTATCAAATATTTTATTTTTTTATAGACAAATATTTGAATAATAAATTTATTTAAGTATTTTAAAGGTGAAAAATGAGTAAATGGTTTATTAAGGGAAATAAGGTTGATTATAGATTAATTAGTAAAAAATATGATATTAATCCAATAATTGCAAAACTACTTGTAAATAGAC
>DUUN01000712.1 GCA_012841535.1 Gallicola sp.
ACTGCATTGTCAGAAATTTAGACATCACTTTTTTACAATTTATGGGTAAGTTATTAAAACTTATGAGTAAGAAAGCCCAATTTTTAAGTAAAAAATTACTAAGTTGTTTTAATAGGTCGCCATGTGGGTCAGGTAAAAAATATAAGAATTGTTGCGGCAGAAACCAGTAATACCAAGGGATTACAAGATTTTGCAAAAACTCAAAATATGCACAATTCTGCATTTAGATACAAATTAGATACAAGTTGAAAAACTTGAAAAGTGTTGAAAAATAAGGGTAAGCTTGCATTTTGTGGGTTTATCCTATTTTTATTTTATACTTTAAGTGATATAATGAAAATAATAAAATATTAAATAATTTAAAGATTATGTGAGGTGAAGGTATGTCAAGTGGACAGCATATAACGCAAAATGTTTTTTTAAAAAAGCTAGAAGAAAAGAATATTAATAATGTAGAAGTAATTGGTAAATATGAAAAATATGACAAACAAGTAAAATGTAAATGTAAAAATTGTGGTTATATTTGGTACCCAACCCCAAAATCTTTATATAAAGGCAGTGGATGTCCTAAATGTGCCAATAATGTAAAATTAACAAATGAAGAATTTAAAGAATTATTGAATAAAAGAAATAAAAAATCAAATGAGATAGAATTATTGGAAGAATATAATGGGATGTCTAAAAGGATTAAATGTAGATGTAAAAAGTGTGGGACTATTTGGAATCCTAAAGCAAATGATTTGATTAGAGCGGCTTCTGGGTGTCCATCTTGTTCTGGAAACATTTGTTATACGCATGAGAGATTTATACAAGAATTAAAATTAAGGAATAGTAACTTCAAGAATTTCGAAGTGCTTGAAAAATATAATGGATCTACTAATAGAATAAAGTGTAGATGTATGATATGTAATAAAGAATGGAATCCTATTGCAAGTAGTTTGTTACAAGGTACAGGGTGTCCAATTTGTGCAAAAATTAGAGTGGCTGAAAAAGCTAAAGAATACTTAAAAAGTCATAGATTTCCATCACAGATATTGTCAAATGATGAGTTTATAGAAAGATTAAAAGAAAAAAATCCATATAGCGATAGTATAGAAATAGTAAGTAACTATAAAGGTGCTCTTAAAGAAGTTACTTGTATATGCAAAAAATGTGGTAATAAATGGAAAACAACAGCAACATCGTTAATGAGTGGCTCAGGATGTCCAAGATGCGTTCGTTCTTCTACCTCTTTTATGGAGCAATGTATAAAGAATGCACTAGAATATGTTTTGGGTATCGAAGTATTAAATAGGGATAAATCAATAATAGGGAAAGAAATTGATATTGTTATTCCTCAATACAAATTAGGTATAGAAATAGGTTCATGGAAGTGGCATAAGAAAGTTTATGTCGCTGATTTAGAAAAGAAAAGATTGTGTGAAAAAATAGGCTATAAACTACTAATTATATATGATAGTTATGATGGAGAAAGTATAAAAGATGACGATATCTATACCTATGCTAAAGATATTGGAACTGAAAAAAGTTATAAAACAATAAAAAGCATTATTAAAATGATATTAAAAAAAATAAATGTAAAACATAAAATTAGTGAAAGAGTATGGAATAAAATTATAAACAAATCATATTTGGATTCGCAAAGAATATCTAATGAAGATTTTTTGAAAAAATTAAAATTAAATAATGATAGTTATGACAACATTGAGATTTTATCAACATATACGAGAGCAAAAGGAAAAATAAAATGGAAATGTAAAATTTGTAATAATATTTGGGAAAGTGAAGCAAGTGAATTGTTAAGAGGACGAGGTTGCAAAATATGTAAGAATAAACAAGTAGGATTAAAAGCAAGAAAAGAGAATATCATAAAAGAATGGAGAAAAAATAATCCAAATGGTTCAAAATTGCAATGTGAAAAAGATACAGGAATAAGTAGAATGACAGTATATAAATGGTGGAACAGTTAAAACGGAGGTGGTTTATGAATAATGAATTGGAAAGATTAAAAAAAGATATCAGACAATCATTAGTAGAGGGTGATGCAGTGCTTGTGCTTGACAGATTACATACATTAACAGTCAAGAAAATTAGAAGCTATTGTGTAGTTCACGATATCGATATTGTAAATGACAAAGGAGAAAAGTATCCTTTACACAGTTTAATAGCAATGTTAACTAAATACTATTCTACTGATAATATAATCAGTGAATTCAGTGTTCAAGCGTTGAAACAGTCTATTTCGGTATTTGAAAGATTTAATGATATTAGAAATAACAGAAGTTATGCACACGATAATAATCTATTATCGAATGAAGAGTCTCTATATGTTGTTAATTGTATTATTAATATGCTTAATTTTTTGAATTATATAGAAACAGGAGAATCGCAATTAATTAGTTCAAGTATTGTAAATTTGGATGATATTTATAAATGCATATGTTTGAACTATGGTATTACTACCAAAGAAATAGCCAATAAATTTAATATTTCTATTGAAGAAACTAAAAATATGCTTATGGAATTATTTGAAGTAAATGAAATCATAAGACCTGCAAGTATAGATCAGAATCCAGAAGAAGAAAACTGTCAATGGTCAAAAATGAGATACTAAGAAATTTAATAGAATTTTAGATACAAATTTAGATACAAATAAGTACCAAAGCCGAGTGGAGCAGAGTGTAGTCAAGTGCAAAAATACCGAAAAAAGTGGGATAAAATGCAGTCAAGTGTAGCCAAATGAACGAAATTTAAAAGCCATGTGGCTCAGGGAAAAAATACAAACAATGCTGCGGTAAGTAGTAGGAAATATAAGGGTTTGCGAGGTTTTTGACCACACGAATTTTTATAGAAAATTGCTATTTGACCACATTTTGACCACAGATTTTTGAATTGTGGTCAAGAAATACTCAAATAATGTGAATAAATGTAACTAAGGTGTTATCAAACGATAACATCTTTTTATATGCTCACAGGAAGGAGTTGAAATAATGGTAAGCGTTAGGAAGAGAGGAAAGGTTTATGAGTATAGGTTTAGTATTGCATCAATTGATGGAGTAAGAAAGTGGATTCAAAAATCAGGATTTAAAACTAGACAAGAGGCACTACAACAAGGAGCACTTGCTTATAATGAGTATTATAGAGTTGGTACAGTTCAAAAGCAGAAGAATATGTCTTATTCAGATTTTTTAGATTATTGGGTAGATACTTATTGTAATTTTAATCTTAAGTATTCAACTATAGTAACTTATCTGAATATTATTAAAAACCATCTTAAACCAAGGTTAGGAATGTATAGCCTTTCACAAATCGATTCGCAAATGTTACAAGAGTTTATCAATGATATTTATGTAGAAAAACATTTGTCTAAGTGGTATTTAAAAGGAATATTAAAAGCAATTAAGGGTTCTCTTAGGTATGCATGTTATGATGCTAACTTTATTAATGATAATCCTGCAGAGAGAGTACATATTCCAAGATATGAAGTAGTATCTGGAGATCCTGCACATATATTTACTCAAGATGAAATTGAAAAAATACTTGCTAGGTTTAGAGATGTACATCATGTTTATTACGCTTTTTTAACGGCATATTATACAGGCCTTAGAGTTTCTGAGGTATTTGGACTTACATGGGATTGTATTGATTTTGAAAGAAAGACATTAACGGTTAACAAGAATATTATAAAGAAGAATAGAGATGGAAAGCCAAAGAAATATAGCATTTCAAAAGGACATTCAGTTGAAGTATGGTTTTATGGATCATGTA
>DUUN01000162.1 GCA_012841535.1 Gallicola sp.
ATCCCACAATTGCATTAAGAGGTGTTCTGATTTCATGAGACATACTAGATAAAAAGTCTGTCTTTGCCCTGTTTGCTTTTTCTGCTTGATCCTTAGCAATATTTATTTTTTTGATAACATTTAAATCAGGATTCTCAATTGTATGATACATCATTACTGTTATAAAAGCAATAACCGCGGTTATAACTAAATATTCTGGTTTTATAAATTGGATAGTTGCGAAAATCGCACTTAGAATAACAAAGGCGAATAATGGCGCATATTTTATGTTGAGTTCTTTTCTTTTTATAATCATATAGATAAGCCAAAAAACAACAAAAATAGCACCCATTCCAAAAACAAAATAACTATTAGGCCCATAAACATAAATTGCCCCACCTTCGTTAAAATAAGTAAAAGGGAGTAAAAGAACTATTACTATTAAAGCTAGATATATTATTGATATTGTTCTAAAAAATTTTCTTTTCATCACTCCATCATCATCGTAATCTTTGCTTTTAATTGACAAAATTATATATGCAGTTAGAAAAAACATAAAGTTTACAATAAAAACAAAATAAATTTTTACTATTATCCATCTAATAAAACTAGTTTCTGGCAAATAGATATGCGAGTAAATACCAGCAATATCAACAACAATTCCTATTAGCGTATTAATTAGTATTGCTCTATAGGCAACATTTTCCAATAAAAAAATTCTTTCTTTACTATAAAATAGAGCGGTAACTAAACAAACATAAAATAAACTACATATTAATAGAAGTATGCTGGGATGCATAATATCACCTTACCTATGATAATAATTATACATAATTTTCTACCTAAAGAAAAGAGATAACTTTTTGTTATCTCATATATGGTTTATTTTGTTTATAGTATACTTTTTGTTTTGCAGTGGTTTTTTGTTGATCATAACAATCTAACATCTCTTGAACAACTTGTTCATTTTCAATTAATCCAGAAACAATTCTTTCTTTCCAAATATCGTAAGCTTCATCAGAAAATTTCACATTCGGTTTTTTTGAGGCACTTTCCTCAACTTCTGCAACCGTAATCGGTTTTCTAAAGTTAAGTATAACTTTATTACCAAATTGCGGATACTTTTTAATCCACTGAATAGAAATTGGTAGTATTGAAGTTCCTAAACCTTCTCTCATTAAGACAAATGCTAAATGTCCGCTTCGATCTCCCTCTTCAATATACTGTTTATCTGGGTTTTTATTAGTTGTTCCTTCAGGAAATATTCCAAGATTCCTATTATCTCTTAGCAATTTTATCATTCTGTTAACTGATTCTCTATTATTTGCTTTTGGATTATCTGTTGGTCTGTCAACTGGAATTGATCCTATCGCTCTAAACATTAAAGATGTAGCCTTACATAAAATTGGTTTCTTACTATTGTTAAATATACTATCGTCACCATCAAAAAATCTTTTTAAAGCCATCCAATGTATTGTTGGTTCCAAACTTGTTGAAACAAAGAAAGGATCGATCGTTGAACGATGATTTGGTGAAATAATAATCGGTGATTTAACTTCTGCATTTTCCTTGTTTAAAATAATTGGTTTAAATTTTTTATCAACAATTGGAATTGTAAATCTCTGAATCCTTTTATATATTTTATCTGTATAATCAGGATTATCTTTTTTCTTATTCAAACGTTTTAATAATCTATGATACTTACTAGCTTTAAAGTTTTCTGGTATTTGTTTGTCACCACTTTTTTCTAATATTTCATTTATCGGTTTTATTACATACTCTTTTTTGAAATCTTTAATTGTTCTTATTAGAGGATTATTAACTGCTTCTTGATTATAACTGTTTGATATACAAACTGGATTTGTGAATTTAGTCATTTCTTTTAGTAGTTCTGGCTTATCATCATACATTAAATTTATCTTTAATTGTTTTATTGCTTCCATCTTATCTTGGTCATTTTCAAAAAACATAATCTTATCTGCTTTAATACCATTCACCTTCAAACCCAATAAAGTTATGTTTCTAACTAACCTTCCTTTTAATGTTTTCTCCGTTGTTTTTTTTCTTGATGATAAAATAATAACTTCATCATTATAATATAAAGTTTTTACCGCAGCACGAACATTTTTTCTAAAAGCGGCGAATGCATATTTGATAAAATATAAATCCCAAAATTTCGCCATTACCTTTTTCGCTTTTCTTGCTGCTTCTTCTTGAGAAAATCCTTTATTAATAAAGTTTTTTTCTAATTCGTACATTTGATCAATGTCATAACCATCTGGGTTTGTTAGTTTTAAACCGTATTTTTTTAACATATATTTTGGCGATTCTTTTTTAAGAAATCCTTCAAAGTCTGTTAATGTTCCATCGATGTCTATTCCTATTCTCATAGTAATCCCCTTTCATTAGTTTGATATACTACCATTAGTCTATTTTTTTGTCAATAATGATTATAGCTATATATTTAGCCATTTTTCTAATACTGTGTAATTTATCTTATATAAATTATCTTGAAC
>DUUN01000752.1 GCA_012841535.1 Gallicola sp.
ATTATTTAAATCATTTATTTTAGATGAAAAAGGAATTCTAGCATCAACTAGTTCATAAACAATATCAATTATGCTTATTAACTCCTTTATTTCTCTTTTGGTTTTAGCCATATGTCCTGGATACCAAGAGATTGGACTTTGTGGCCGAAGGTCTGTTTTATTATTTTCTGTCATGATATTTCCTCATTTCTAACTTATTTAATTCTATTTCTATTCAATTATACCACAGCACTATAACCTTTTATAAAATTTAATGCGTTCTTATATTCATCGTTATATTTAAATTTTATCTTAATTTGATTATTCTCATAAATATAAATAGTATCAATCATTTCGTTTAATGCTTTTCTAGTTAATTTAACTAACTCACCATTTTTAGTTAAGTTTTCAAGTACTTTTTGGTAAGTGCTAGATTTAAACTTTATCTTATTTAATTTATCATTAATGTTTTTAATAGATTCCTCATATTTTATAATGAGAGATTTATAATGCAGCTTGTACTCATTATAATCTTCTTTTGATAAATAACCACTTTCTAGATCATACTCAAGACCTTTAAGTAATTCCTTATTCTTTACTAGTAATGATTCAGTAGTTAAAAGTTGATGTCTTTGAAGCTCATAATCAAAATTTATTTTCTCTTTGCTTTGATATTCATCAATCTTCCTTTTAATATCATATAGAATTTTTATTTGAATATTAATTATATCTAATACTATGCTTTCTAATTCTTTTCTAGATATTTTATGCATTGAGCATTCTTTTTTTCTTCTATAAGAGCTGCATAGGTAATAATTATAAGTAGTATTATACTTCTTGTATTTTTTATTTGCCATCGTATTGTTACAATCTCCACATTTTATATATCCAGCAAAAATATCATACTCATTATTCTTCATTGGTCTTATATCTCTTGAATATAGTATTTTATTAGCTAATTCAAAGTTGTTTTTACTAATTATTGGTTTATGATTGTGTTTTATTATAATCATCTGACTTTCACTATTTTTAACAGTTTTTCTTATTTTATAACTTATTCTTCTTGTCTTGTTTTGTATTAACTCTCCAATATATACTTTGTTTTTAATAATTTTATCAATCATTCTAGCATCCCATGTATTAGTATAATATCTTTTACTAGGTTTCATCTTATGCATATAAGCTGAAGGAGTTAGTATATTTGTTTTATTTAAATCTTCTACTATCTCTAGTTTGCTTTTACCTTTAATAACATCATTAAATATTTTTTTAATAACTAAACTTGCTTCTTTATCTATTATTAATTCTTTTCTATTGTCTGGATTTTTTAAATAGCCATAAGGTGCATATGCTCCTAAAAACTCTCCTTTAGATTTCTTAACATTCAAAGTACTTTTTATTTTGTTTGATATATCTCTTGAATAATCATCATTCATAAGATTTTTAAAAGGTACGATTATATTATTTACTGATTCAGGATTCTTGAAACTATCTAAATGATCTCCAATAGAAATAAATCTTAATTTTAATAATGGAAAAGTAATTTCTAGATATTGTCCTGTTTCTATAAAGTTTCTACCAAATCTTGATAAATCTTTAACTATAATTGAATCAACTTTTTTATCTTCTACATCTTGCATAAGTCTTTTAAAGTCTGGGCGCTCAAAGTTAGTACCACTATAACCATCATCTATATAGTAATCATATATTTTTAAATCTTTGTTTTCTTTTACGTATTGATCTATTAATGTTTTCTGATTCAGTATACTATTTGATTCATTATCTTTTCCATCTTCAACTGATAACCTTAAATAAACTCCTACATTCCATTTTTTCATATCTTATCTCCTATAGTGTTTAAAAACTCAATTGTCTTTTTATATTCATCTTGAAAATTAAATACTATTCTTACATTATTATCATTTGTTATATAAATTCCATTAATTAATTCTTTGATTGTTCTACTAGTTAATTTTCTAATGTTTTTGTTTCGTCTAAATTTATTAATCCACTGCTCATCTTTTTTTATGATGTTTTGTGTATTATTTAACTTGTTTGAAAAGAATTTAATTTCATTTACAATAATATCTATTCTATTATCATAGTCTTGATTATTTTCTAGAAATATATTTTTTGATATTTTTTCAAACTTCCAATCTTCATATGCCATTTTTTTAAGTCTTTTTAACTTTTCTAACTCAATCTCTAAATTAGAGACTTTTGTTTTATAACTTTGTAAGCTATTAGTCTGTCCTTGATCTTCTTCTAAAGTGGTAATTGCTTTATCTAACGACATAACTAATTTAACTTGCTGCCTTATTGCTTTAATTACTATTTCATCTAATTCATCTGCATCAAACTTATGCATTGAGCAATCATTAGATATTCTATGTTTCAAACAAGTATAGTAATTATAGTTTCTTCCGCTTCTATTATCTGTTTGTTTACTCATTGCTGAATTACAATCATTACATTTTAAAATACCATTATATATAGATTCATTTTTAGTTTCTGATCTTGGATGATATCTTTCAACTATTTCTTTTTGAACTTTATCAAAAGTCTTTTTATCAATTATTGCTTCATGTGTATCTTCAACTATTATCCATTCCGATCTAGGTTTTTTAATTTGTCTTGTACTCTTATAACTGAAATTACCAGTTTTGTTATAAGTTAAGTTTTCTATATATGCCTCGTTCTCTAACATTCTACCTATTGTGGTTGTACCCCAGAAGTATCTTCTTTCAATAGTTGTATCAGATAAAGATAAGTTTCTTTTGTTTCTTCTTTGTATTTCTTTTCTGCATAATACAAAATTATTATTTAAATATTTACATATCTTTATTCTTCCGTCTCCTTTTAAAGATCTTCTAAATATAGTTTTAACTATTTTAGCTTCATCTGGATTGATAATTAATTGATGTTTGTTTTCCGGATTTTTCATATAACCGTAAGGAGCAGTTCCCCCTACCCATTTACCTTCTTTTGATTTAGATAATAAAGCTGACTTCACTTTTTGTGATATGTCTCTAGCATACTCATCATTCATTAAGTTTTTTATTGGAACAATAATATTACTTATAGAGTTTGGTTTCTTAACAGTGTCTATATCATCATTAATAGCAATAAATCTAATATTATATAAAGGGAATACTTGTTCTAAGTAATTACCAACTTCAATATAATTTCTACCTAGTCTTGATAAATCTTTTACTATAACAGTGTTAATTTTTTCATTAGTTATATCTTTAATCATCTGTTTGAATCCTGGTCTATTAAATGTAGTACCACTAAAGCCATCGTCAATGTATTCTTCGCCAATAAATATATTTTCTTCTTGATTTAAATATTGATAAATAAATTCTCTTTGATTAGTAATGCTATCTGATTCATAATTTTCTCCATCATCTGCTGATAACCTTAAATACAATCCCACCTTCCACTTACAAGTATTAGTAGATAAATTAATTTCTTTTTTGCTTTTTCTAGCCATTTTTATCTCCCTTCTACTTGTATATTAGTAATAAATGTTATCAATTACTAAGGTGCAAAATTACTGGTATAAATCACTAATTACACTAGATATACATTCTTCAGCTGTTCTATTATTATTTGAAAACTCAATCTTAATAATTTTTCCATTACTTTTAAAAAAATATGGATTTTCATAATCAATTAAAAATTCTGTTATCCTTTCATTAATGTTTTGTTTTCTACTTATTTTCACTTCATCAATATCTGGTATTGAATTAATATCAATTTCAGCGATGTTAATTTGCTCCAGTTTATTTAAAT
>DUUN01000611.1 GCA_012841535.1 Gallicola sp.
ATTGTTAATATTTGTATATTCATTTTCACCGGATATAGAAATATAGCCAGGACGCATGATTTTTTCATCTCTTGTTTGCTCAAGTCTATGGGCACACCAGCCTGCTATTCGGGAAACAGCAAATATTGGAGTGTATAGCTCTGGCTCAATTCCTAACATTTCATAAACCAATCCAGCGTAAAGGTCAACATTTGCACATATTTCAAATTCTGGACCTTTTCTAGCTTTAAATTTTTCTATAGTTAAATTCTCAATATTTTCAAGTAGCTTAAACTTATCTGAAAAACCCTTTATTTCAGCTAATTCCCTAGCTTTTTTCTTAAGAAGAACGGCTCTAGGGTCCGATTTTGTATATACAGCATGTCCCATGCCATAAACTAATCCTTTGTTGTTAAAGGCTTCTTTATTTAGGATTTTATCAATATAATTTGAAAGAGATTCGTAATCTTTCCAATTACAATTTTCCATAATATTATTAACCATAGCCCTAACCATAATATTAGCACCACCATGTTTTGGTCCTTTTAAAGAACCTATTGCTGTAGCAATAGCTGAGTAGGTATCTGTTCCTGTAGAAGATACAACATGGGTTGCAAAAGCTGAGTTATTTCCACCACCATGCTCTGCATGTACTACTAAACAAAGATCTAGAAGTCTGGCTTCTTCTTTTGTAAACTTACAGTCAGGTCTTAACATATGCAAAATATTTTCAGCAATAGAAGCATTGACTAATGGCCTGTGTAAAACAAGGGAATCATTATCGTAATAATGTTTTTTTGCTTTGTAGGAATAAGCCATTAGTATTGGTAATTTTGCAATTAAACTTAAGGATTGTCTAAATGTATTAAGTAAGGAAATATCTTCCGGGTTTTTATCGTAGGTATATAGTGTTAAGACTTGTTTTTGCAGCATGTTCATAATATTATTACTAGGATATTTAATTATATGGTCCTCTTTATAAAATTTAGGAAATTCTAAGTTGTAACTAATAACTCTATTAAATTCTTCTAAAGCATCTTTAGTTGGTAATTTACCAAGTAATAAAAGAAATGCCGTTTCTTCAAATCCAAATCTATCATCTTTTTGGAAACCATTAACTAAATCAGTTAATCTAATACCCCTATAGAATAACTTACCATCTACTGGTACTTTTACTCCATCTTTAATTTCATAGCCAATTACATTAGCTATATTTGTAATTCCTACTAAAACACCAGTTCCATTAGAATTTCTTAGACCCCTTTTAATATTGTATTTTGAGTATAAAGAAGGATCAATATAACTATTGTCATCAAGTGTTTTTAAAAAATCTTGTTCTATTTGGACAATTGATTTTCCTTGAGAATTATTTACAACCATAGAATACCTCCTAAAGATTAGAGATTATAGCATCGGTAAATTCTTCTGTTGATTTATTTCCACCTAAATCTCTTGTAAAGTTATTTTTGTCACTTAACGCTTTGTTCACTGCATTTTTTATTTTTGTAGCTGCTTCAATTTCACCTAAATATTCTAACATCAAACATCCACTTAAAATTAATGCTGTTGGATTAGCAATATTTTTTCCTGCTATATCTGGAGCAGAACCATGTACTGGTTCAAAAATTGCAATATCTTTTCCTATATTAGCTCCTGGTATTAAACCAAGACCACCAACAAGTCCGGCACAAAGGTCTGATAATATATCTCCATAAAGATTTTCAGTTAAAATTAACTTGTATTTTTCTGGATACATTACTAATTGCATAGCCATATTGTCAACGAGAACTTCTTCTAATTCAATACTTGGATAATCTTTAGCTACTTCCCTAGCAACTTCTAAAAATAGTCCATCTGTAAATTTCATAATATTTGCTTTAGTAACTACTGTTACTTTAGCTATATTATTCTTCTTAGCAAATTCAAAAGCCTCTTTTGCAATTCTTTCAGAACCTTTTCTAGTAATTATTTTTATACTTTTAGCAGTGTCCTTATCTTCCATTTCTTCAATTCCCTGATAAAGATCTTCAGTATTTTCTCTAAATATTGTAATGTCGATATTATCAAATTTACTATCGATTTTACCTAATGATTTTACAGGTCTAACATTTGCAAATAAATCATATTTCTTTCTTAAAAATACATTTGCCGATCTAAATCCTGTTCCTATAGGAGTGGTCATAGGTCCTTTAATTCCAACCTTGTTTTTTTCTAAACTATTAAAA
>DUUN01000095.1 GCA_012841535.1 Gallicola sp.
AGGACAATGGGAAACTAGAATGCCATTACAAAGACAACAATATAATTTGTACGGTTGGGACTGTGAAAGCATTCTAATTATGAATCTTACTTGTATTGAGAAATGGGAGTATAAAAAATTAGATATTGTTAAGGAGGAAAATTTATATGAAAAGTAAAAGGATTTATAGTTTGCCTTTAATTGGCTGGATTGTTAAAAAAATTATGGAGGTATAACACCATGAAACCTATAACAATTGATAAACTGAAATCATTTGTATTAAAAGAAGATGAATATAATTTAAGTCCAGAACAACACCATAAGGAATTATTGCAAATATACACAACAGATAATTTTTCTATAGCTTCAAACGGTCATATGGTTGCAGTTATCTATAACAGCGAAGATCATAATCTTAATTATACTTTTGGGCATGGAATGGATGTTATTACATCTTTACTAACAAGATATCATAATGAAGATTTAATTTCTAATTGTCAAATTATATTTAATAGGCAATTGGTTTTAGATGCTATTAAACAGCAATTTCAAATATTAAAATTACAATTTAAAGAAAAATATAAAAAGACAATAACAGAATTAGATTGTATTACAAAATTTTATATTGATTGCCAGCAATTTAAATTATACATAATGACTTATAACGTTAATTTATATAATAAACAAGCAAAAAAAATAGTTAGTACAAGAGAATTTATAATAACAGAACAGCCAGAAATCGGCGTAGATTTTATTCAACCAAATAAATATAAAGCTACTCAATTAAAAACTTGGTTTTCTGCATATAACACAAAATATATTTTAGACTATCTGAAGTTTATGGACAATTGCGAACACATAACATTAATAACAGGTGGTAGTTCAGTTCAACCTATACGTAGTGAAGAACAGGATAGAGAAATATTATTATTGCCAGTGACGAGAATTGAATAAGTATAAAGAGTGGTTTATTGAGACAAATAATGTTAATAACCAACTAATCAAAGAAAATGAACAATTTAAAAAAGAAAATGCTGATATAACAGCAAAGTACAATAAGCTTTTAGAATATTCAAAATTGTCTGAAGATGATATAATGAGAGCATTAAAAAAGGATAAGGCGTTAGAGCAGATTTCTGGAATTATAAATACAGCAAATTCATTCGAGAGATATTTTTAACTGGAGGATGTTATGAAAATATTTAACAATAACAGGAATGTATATTTAATTCACAAGATGGGCGAAGGAAATTATAAATTGTGTAAAGTTTTAAATGAATATGATGATGTAGAAGCTGCCAATGATGATTTGGTTAAGTTATTAACAGATCAGGTAACAGAACGCAAGTTGTTGAAGGAATTCAGCCAAAAGGAGGATTAACATAATGGAAGATAAAGATCAAAGAATTGGATGGTTAAGAAATTTAAATCCTTATAGGTATTATAGTGTTATGCACAACATCCTTATAGGTACAATATTCCAATATGGATAGATTAATTTTATGTTGTTCAAGGACAAAACATAATTTACATTCCAATTTGGAACGATTAAATCTAGTTTTATTGTAATAAACAAAATATGTATTGTCAATATATTTTTAAAAATTTTTTGAAAATAATAAAATAAAATATTGACAAACAGGTATAAAAGTATTAAAATATGAATATAATATACATATAGGAGAGAAGTGATGCTATGATATTATAATAAAAATATAAAAGGAGATGTTGAAAAATAATGATAATGCAAGATGAAAAGAAAATAACACATATTGTAACACGTGGTCAGGTGTGGTTGGCAGATTTGGGAGCTAATGTAGGTAGTGAACAAAGTGGGATTAGACCAGTTCTAGTTATACAAAATAATAAAGGCTGTAAATATAGCTCGACATTTACAATTTGCCCTCTTACATCAAAGAAGATAAATAAACATTTGCCAACTCATGTTATACTTAAAAATGAAATATTCCTACCTGAAATTAGTGTGGCACTTATAGAACAAACGAGAACAATCGATAGGGGGCGTTTTATCAAAATGTTAGGCACTACAAACGATAATATAATGATAGAAATAGATAAGGCTATTAAAGTGCATATGGGGTTATTAAATGAATTTTCTTATGATGAAGCATATGAATTGCTTGAACAAATTAAAGATATA
>DUUN01000263.1 GCA_012841535.1 Gallicola sp.
CCACGAAAAATGCCAAACACCTGCATTAGCAGAAGACAAGATTAAAGAAAAGTTTGTAATTGCGTATAACCATGTCATGCAGGAAAAGGATAGAATCTTAGAAGATGTTAATGAGGTTATTAAGCTATTATCAGATACTTCAGAACTTGATGCTAAAGTTATCGAACTTCAAAACAAGATGGAAGTTATAAGCGGCTTGGTGGACAAAATGATAAAAGAAAACACCAGAACCACTCAGGATCAAGTGGAGTTTAATAGAAGATATGATGAGTTATCTGCACAGTATGAAACAGAAAAGAATGACCTAGATAAAACACTAGAGAAGAGAGCATACAAGCAAGCACAAGAAATCAAGATGAAGGCTTATCTAGGAGAAATAAAAAAAGCAGATAACTACCTGATAGAATGGTCAAATGATATGTGGATGATAATGGTTGAAAAAGCAATTGTTAATAGAGACAAAACAATAACTTTTAAGTTTACAAGTGGAACTGAAGTAATGTTGTAAAATTAGGACCTTTAGAAGGTTCTTTTTTTATTAAATTATAGACAACAACGGGTTTTAATGATAAAATATAAGTGTCCGATGGAGGCTGTATTTATAGAACTTTCTTAGGTATTGCTTTTGTCAAGTTGAAATTGACCCCTATCGACAATTTGAAATTGACCCCTCTAAGCTGTTAACCATTCTTTAGTTTCCTTTAGTCGATACGATTCACTCTTGATATTAATGACATATGCTTTATGAGTTAATCGATCAACCATGGCAGCAGTTAATGTAGGATCATTAAATATTTCTTCCCATCGATTAAATGTTAAGTTAGTTGTGATTATAATAGACTTTGTTTCATTACGCATTGATAATAAATTAAACAATAGTTCACTACCTTGTTTATCAAAAGCAATATAACCTAATTCATCAAGTATGACTAAATCATAATTAATAAATTTTTTCTTGTAACTTGTTAGTTGATTAAGCGTCATACTTTCTTTTAATTCAGTAATTAGATTAGGCACTGTAATATATAAAACTGTTTTACCCTTCATACATGCCTTAATGCCCAATCCTATCGATGTATGTGTTTTTCCAACACCGGGGTTTCCAACAAATATAATATTTCTTCCTTGATCAATAAAACTTAGACTTTGAAGTTCTCTTATTTTATTTGATATTTCAAGCGGAAAATTATCATACTTCAAATCTTCTATATATTTTAGATATGGAAATCTTGCATTTTTAATACGGTTATTAACTCCATTTTGTGATCTTAAATTAAATTCTCCCTCCAATATAGATTCTAAAAATTGTTCATAACTATGTTGTTTGTCCATAGATTCACTAATACATTCTTGATAATTATTTCTAGTAAAAGGTAGATGTAATTTATATGCTAATTTTTCAATATTACTCATAGTTATCCTTCCTGTCCAAATAATTCAGAAGCTAGGCTTAACTGATTTCTACTAACTTCATCAATAGTGTAATCATCTTGTAAACCCAAATATTTCGGTTTCAATTTTGGTCTATTTCTTATCGGTATTAATCCTAATTCCATAGCAGTTTCATCAATATTATCAAAATTATCGGTATTAATTAAAAAGTGTAGAAATTCTTTGGGTTTTGTGCTAAAATATTGATGAAAGATGGTTTGTAAAATTTTGGGTGCTTGTTTCAATGCTAATGAATTTTTTAAAGCTCCAGGTTTTTTGAGGAAAGTATCGATGTAATGCATTATATCGATAGAATATTCACCTTTACCATCTTTTTTATTATGTTTACATAACATTTTAGCTTTTTCGTCATATACAATAATAAAGTCAATGTAAATATTGCAATTGACTGTTTGACCAATATATCGATCAGGTATTGAATAGAAATTAGAATCGATTGAGATTAAACCATAACTATTTACCTTTGCATGTTGCATTCTGCCTAATTCATATTTATGAATTGGTCGTTGTTTTAGATGTTTTATTTCTTCCTGAAATTCTGCTATAAATGGTTCATTTCTTTTGGCTAATTCATTTTGATAATATTCTTGTAATTCTTCCTCAGAATCAAATTGATACTTTAGAGAAAATATATCACGTCTAACAGTTTTACCTGAATTTTCAACATGGCCTTTTTCATTTCCGGATCTAGGATTAGTTGTAATAACTCTAAAGCCATAATAATTGCTTATTTTTAATATGTCATCTGTTAATTCTTTATCTGAGGAACCTACAAATCTTTTAACTACATTACTCATATTGTCAAAAACCATTTCCTCAGGGACTCCGTTACAAAAATCAATAAATTTAACAATACTATCTAAAAATGTTTCCATTTTTTGGTTTTTATATAATAAGCCAAAAGTAAAATTGCTTTTTGGTAATGATATCGTACTTTGTTGATAAGCCTTTTTAGAGCCAGCCATTATTACTTTAACTTCATGAAAATCATATTCAACTCTTTGGCCATAGTCATATGATTGTCTAATGAAACATTCAGGATTTTTATGCTTATATTCACGGAATCTTTTTCTAATCGTGGTTTTACCAACCTTATAGCCTTCATTCACTAATGTTCTCCAAAGTAGAGCAGCAGTAAGGTTTTGCTTATTTGGGCCTAATATACGATCTCGTTCTTCTTTCTTAATTAGTTCTAAAAATCTAGTTTCCACATCTTTTGTAAACACTGTACAGTTCTTAACAATAGTTTTACGAACTGGTTTAGAACATATCATTTCTTGTAACACAGCTATTTTAGCTTTATCGGTTTCCTCTGAAAGAGTATTCATTTGATTTTGATATTCACGAATATAAGACCTTACAGTATTTTTAGAAATTCCTAAATCTCTAGCTATAGTCTTAATTCCTAATCCATCTTTAAATTTAACGATTATTTCGTTTTTTTGTATAATAGTAATCAACCCCTTTCACCTCACAATCCATTGGGTTATGAGGTTATTATATCATACCTAGGGGGTCAATTTCAGATTGATGTTTTTCCAATAAAGGGGTCAATTATATAATACCATAAGCAGATTATGAATGGAATTATAAAAGATGGAGGAAATTATTATGGAATTACTTATCAAAAGATTAGAAAATTAAATCCTGTATTTTAGAATTTATACAAGGGAGTTAAACATGAATAAAGAATTGATAAATTTTTTAAGGAGAGGGTTGTAGTTATGTATTATAGAAGAAAACGATTATCAAATTGGGAGAGAAATAGATTACACGAAGAATACTTAGAAAGACGAGAAGCGCGTAGAGAAAAATCTGAAAGGCAGAGAGAGGAATTCGAGAAAAATAACACATATTTGTTTCATCCTCTTGAGAATAAAAAGTACTACTTCAGTTTTCTCATAATGAAAAACGGAAATGCAAAAATAATGGATATACATGGAGATGCAACTTATGTTGAGATTCCTGAATTCATATTAAATTCTGACACAGTAAGCAAAAAGTTTGAAGAACAAGAAGATTTTTCTGGCAAATTTCCGATCAAAATCACTGTTTTAGGTAAATTACATGTGAAGAACTTAAAATCTCTTATTTTACCGAATACAATAGGCAAGATTTTTGAAGGCACATTTAGTCATAATGAATCATTGAAGTATATACAACTTCCCAAATATTTAAAAGAAATTGGTGATTATGCTTTTTGGGGATGTAGGAGTCTAACGAAGATTAACATTCCATATTCTGTTGTTAAAATAGGAGACTATGCTTTCAGGGATTGTGTTAGATTGGTATCTATAAACTTTCCTAAGAAAATCGTCTCTTATGGTTCGAATTTCCTGAACAATACTGGCATTGAAGTTTTAAGTGTTCCAATTAATGTTACTAATGTGAACTCTGCATTTGATGGCTTGAATAAATTAAAAAGACTATATATACATAAATATGTTAAAGAAATAACAGCAACATTTGATTCTATTCATTTATCTAAAATAGTTGTTGATCCTAGAAACGAGATTTTCGATTCAAGACAAGATTGCAACGCGATTATAGACACCAAGTCTAATGAATTAATACTCGGATGTAAGAATACGAAACTTCCTCCTGATATCAAAATACTGAATTTGAAGAAATTCACTTCGTATGGAAAATTTTTGTTAATATCAGAAACTAACCTCTTTGATCAAGAAAAATCTCCTATTCAAAAGTTTATAGCTTTAAATACCTACCCCCGATTGTATTTTACATTTAATAAACCGGACAATGGATATAGTATAATTTGGTATTCGATAAACATAAGTACATTTATAGATGATTGGTTTAAGCAGAATAATGAAAAATTCCGATTTATAAGAAATATTGACAGTGATAATTGTTTGTTTGAGGTCTATTTATACAAACCATTACTTGATGACATTAGGAAAATTGACAGGGAATATATTTTTCATGATTCAAATATTAGTTTTATGTATCCATTTATCTATTATAAAGAAGATTGGCAATTTGATCCTCAAGATGGTTCTCCGAAGCTAATTGGTGAAATAAGTGAAAAAGAATTGTCTGATAATAGTGTAAAATTTATCAGAAAAGAATTAGTCTGCAAATGCGAAGAAATTTTACAGAGTCATTTAATAAGATTTTATTCAAATAAGCAAATCTACAAAAGTGAATACATAAAAGATCTTGGAATATTGAATTATAAAGTCAATTCTGTAAGAAAAGATTTTCTCGAATTTGTTAAGGATGATCCTAACAAAGATTATCATGAATATTATGTAGATAATACCTGGGTTAGTTGGACTGAAATTCGAGGAGATGAGTGGCATGAGATATGCAAATGGAATGCTAATGACCTCGAATGGCATTATGAAAGACGTTATTAATATATTAGTTAATTATTGATAGGCATTGTATTTACTTCTAATATTAATTAATATCTTAAAAAAATTAGATAAGAAGCATCAACTAAATGACTAGATTATAATCAAATTAATTGATGCTTTTACTTTTGCCTTATGACATGATAAAAAAAGTAAGAAACAAAAAAGTCTGGTTTGGGAAAATATAATTAAATTTAACATGAGGTAAAAAGAACAAAAAAAATTGAACAGTTATTGACCATCGACAAAATCATCTGAACTAAAGGGTATTTTATAAGGGTGCGTAAATTTCAAGAGGGGTGCTGTAAATTTTGATAGGGTGCGTAAAAACGAGCAAGGGTGCGTAAAATCCTAGTAGGGGTGCGTAATTGTATCAAAATTGGTAGTCTTACACATATTGAAAGCATAGGTTTGATACAATGGCTCTTGAAAAAACTTTGTGTTTTTCATATTAAAGATAGAAAGTTTACGTTAAAAACCACAAAGTTTTTGCATTAAAAAAGGATCGTATATTACGGTCCTTTTTACATCCAAAATAGATTTAATTA
>DUUN01000764.1 GCA_012841535.1 Gallicola sp.
TATCTTACTATCTCAGCCATTGAACAATGTTCATGATACATTTCAAATATCTTTCTAACATGTGGAGCTGTTTCTTCATCAATTATTATTTCTTTTTTAGAATTAGATTTATATCCTAAAGGCAAAGAAAAACCTCCAATTGATAATCCTTTTTTAGCATTTGTTCTTAAACCATCTCTAATATTCTTAGCTGTATTTTTAGAATAATATTCATTAACACCTCTCATGATATTTTTCATTAACGATGCAATAGGGTCATCATCATCACCATTAACATTTTCTGTTGCAGATAATACATCAACACCATTCTTGCTAAGAATCATTTCATTCATAACACTTTCTGTACTATTACGAGCAAATCTAGAAAGATTATAAACTATTACATGACTAAAACCTTTTTTACTACTATCAGCCAACATTTGTTGGAATTCTTCTCTATTGTCATTTGTTCCTGTTTTACCTTTATCTTTATATATATGAACTATATTCAAATTATTCTTTTTAGCATAACTTGAACAAATATCAACTTGCGTATCTATTGTTTGTTCATTCTGACTATGAGAACTAAATCTTGCATATATTACAGCTTTATTACTCATGAAAAACCTCCTTACTTAATATTATTAGAAATTAATCTTATATACTCTTGACTCATATTAAATGAAGCAAATTGCACTTCACCATATAATTTTAAATATTCTTCGTTATATTCTAATCTGTTATCATCTTTATGTGCTTCTTTAAACTTATTTAATTTTTCTGATAATTCTACATATTTCTTTGTTTCATTTAATAAAAATTGTAGTTCAATTTCATCATTATCAAATAAAAGATTTAAGTATTCTTTATTCTTAACAAAACCTAGATTTTTGATTGAATTATCATTTAACCCTAATAATTCATTTATTTTTTCATTTTCTATTTTTTTAACATCTGCATTTCCTCTTAAATAATCCTCTGAAACATCAAACTCTTTGCTTAGAGAACCAATAAATGCTTCACTAATAAAATTAATTCCTTTTCTATAATTTTGAATAGTTGTTTTTCCAATACTCAATTTATCCTCAAGATATGTTGAACCTTTTTGTTGCTCTACACATAAATCATCTAATCTCTGAGCTTGAAGTATTAATTTTCTTTCATCTTCTTTTTTTAATCCTTTATTTTTTATTAATTCAAGTTCTTTTGATGTAAAAACTGGTTCAATGATTCTTTCTTTTCTAGTCATAAAATTGTTCCTCCTTTGTGGAATATACTTCTAATTTTATTCCTTTTTCCTATGTGATGGAAAATAGTATATTTTCTTTTATTTTGTGTTACCATTTGAATGTGGAACATAATCATTTCATTCCACATATATGATATATCATATCTTTTATTTTTGCAAGAGAAAAGAAAAAAGAAAGGAAAATATTATGAAAAAAGAAGAAATTAATATAAAAAAAGACATATCAAATATTGAAGCCAGAAAAGAATATTACAAAAACTGGAGAAAAAAGAATAAAGATAAAATCAAAAAACATAATGAAACTTTTTGGAAGAAACAAGCTGAAAAGTTAAATAATAAGGAACAATAATATAGAAAGGAATATCAATATATGAATGACAAGCAACTTAAAAAGCTTTGTTCTGGTATTTCAGTTAGTGATGTCATCTCATATATTGATGCTCATAAAAAAGAATATCAGAAGTTCTTAGAATTAGAAAAAAAAGAAAGTGAGGATGAAAAA
>DUUN01000487.1 GCA_012841535.1 Gallicola sp.
CTAGCTACTGGAGGAACAGCTAATGCACTGGCTAAAATAGTTGAAAAAGCTGGTGGAATAGTAGTGGGAATGGAGTTTTTAATAGAACTAGAAGACTTAAAAGGTAGAGAAATAAATAGTGAATACGATATTAAGGCTCTTGTTAAATATAATAGTTAAATTAAAAAGCATTTAGATTTTAAGTTGTAAATCTAAATGCTTTTTATAATTATCTATTTTGTAGTAAAGTATTTTTTAAATTCCATAGTTTTAAAGATAGGTCAACAATATATAGATGAGGATAGTCAAACCTTTTAATTTCATCCCAAAATGAATTTAGTTCCGATTTCCTATAATTGGAAATCTCATCTAATTTTGGTAGATTATAAACTAATTTTCCATTTTTAAAAATAGGAAGCAGTAATTTTTTCACTGAAAAGTTTTCAATGGTTTTTCTTTTCCAAGTATGAACTGGATGGAAAATCTCCAAAGGTTTACTTGTATCAATTTCCTCGTCAAATAAACAAATTAAATCAGCCTCAGCTTTTTTTGTTACATTATCATAAAGTCTATATATTTGTTTAAATCCTGGAGTAGTAATTTTTTCTACGTTTTCACTGATTTTAATTTTAGGTATAATTTCGTTATTTTTTTCAATTGCAACTAATTTATATACACCACCAAAAACAGGACTGGATTTAGATGTAATAAGTCTTTCGCCAACACCAAAGGAGTCTACCTTTGCTCCTTGATTAATTAAGGCTTTAATTTTAAACTCATCTAAAGAACTAGATGCAACTATTTGGCAATCCTCGTAACCTGCTTCGTCAAGCATAATTCTTGCTTGTTTTGAAAGATAGGCAATATCACCACTATCTAGACGTATTCCCTTAGGTCTTTTTCCTAAAGGTTTCAAAACTTCATCAAAGACCTTTATAGCATTGGGAACTCCTTCTTTTAGAGTATTATATGTATCTACTAATAGGGTTGTGTCATCAGGGAAAGTTTCAGCATATGCTTTAAAGGCCTCATATTCATTTTCAAACATCATTACCCAGGAGTGAGCCATTGTACCTAAAGCAGGAACGCCAAATATTTTATCAGTTAAGGTATTTGAACTACCATTAACACCACCAATATAGGCTGCTCTAGCACCAAGTGTAGCAGCATCTGCACCTTGTGCTCTTCTAGCACCAAACTCCATTACAGATCTTCCGTTTGCCGCTCTAACGATTCTATTGGCTTTAGTAGCTATTAAAGTTTGATGATTTATACATAATAAAGCCATTGTTTCTATTAGTTGAGCTTGTACAGCCGGTGCTCTAACTGTTACTAAAGGTTCATTTGGGAAAGCAATAGAACCTTCAGGCATTGCCCAAATATCTCCTTCAAATTTAAAATCTTTTAGGTAGTCTATAAATTTTTGAGAAAAAATATTTTTGTTTTTAAAATATTCAATGTCTTCATTTGAGAACTTTAGATTTTCAATATAGCTAATTAATTGCTCTAGTCCTGCTAATATTACAAAACCACCATTATCTGGAACGTCTCTAAAATATAAATCAAAATATGTAATAGTATCTTCTTTATTTTTTTCTAAGTATCCATTAGCCATAGTAAATTCATAAAAATCGGCTAACATTGCAAGATTGTATTCATCTTTCCAGTTTATCAAAATTACTCCTCCTTCAGAAGTTATATTTACAAGTATATACACTATGATTATAAAGGATTTTGTAAAAATATGAAAGAAGACATATTTGTATTGACAACAATTATCAATGGATTTATAATTATAATATACCCATAGGGGGTATATTATATAGGAGGTCTTATGAGAAGTATAAATATAAAAATCAATGGAATGACTTGACAATCATGCTCCTCTAGGGTAGAGAAGGTATTGTCAAAAATTAAAGGTGTATCAAACATTAACGTTAATTCCGTTACCGGAATAGGAACTATGAATATAGATGAAGATGTTAATGTAAAGGATATTATAGAAAAAATAGAATCCATAGGCTTTGAAGTTCCGGATGAAACCATAAAATTAAATATAGAGGGAATGACCTGTGAAGCATGTTCAAAAAGAATAGAGAAGGTTTTGTCGAAGCTTCCAATAGAAGAAGCTGTTATTAACTCTTTACAAAATATGGGTACAGTAAGATTTAAAAATGGTTTTGTAACTGAGGACGAAATAATAAAGGCTGTGGAAAAAGCAGGCTTTAAAGCTAAAGTTATAAGTGAAGATGATAATATTGTAAGTAATGATGAAAAAGAATTGAAGGAATTAAAAAGGGATTTAATTATTTCTGCAATATTTACAATTCCTTTATTCTCTGCAATGTTTTTCCATATGGCAGGAATTCATATAATTTTAAATGAAGGATGGTTCCAATTTATTCTTGCAACACCGGTACAATTTTTTATTGGTGGAAGATTTTATAAGGCTGCCTATAATTCCTTAAGAGGTGGCGGAGCCAATATGGATGTACTTATAACAATGGGAACTTCAGCTGCTTACTTTTATTCTGTTTATCATGTAATAATTGGTTCTTCAGAACTTTATTTTGAGTCAAGTGCTGTAATTATTACATTGATTTTATTAGGTAAATATTTTGAAAAAAGAGCTAAAACCAGAACAACAGATGCAATTAATAAATTACTTGAATTACAGGCAAAAACCGCCGTTGTTGAGAGAAATGGAGAGGAAATAGAAATACCTGTAGAAGAGGTTGTAATAGATGATATTATATTAGTAAAACCAGGTGAAAAAATACCAGTTGATGGAACAATAGTTTTCGGTAATACAAATATAGATGAATCTATGATTACTGGGGAGTCTATCCCTGTTGAAAAAACAGTTGATGATGAAGTAATTGGTGCAACAATAAATAAAAATGGTTTTATAAAATTCAAGGCTACTAAAATTGGTAAAGATACAATGCTAGCACAAATTATAAAATTAGTAGAGGATGCTCAAGGGCATAAAGCTCCTGTACAAAGGCTGGCAGATAAAATATCCGGTATATTTGTTCCTTCAGTTATAGTAATAGCCCTAATTACCTTTATATTGACATACTTTACAAAGGGTAGTTTTGATAATGCTATTATGAATGCAGTAGCAGTCTTAGTTATAGCTTGTCCATGTTCTTTAGGACTAGCAACACCTACGGCAATTATGGTTGGAACAGGAAAAGGTGCTGAATTAGGAATTTTAATAAAATCTGGCGAATATTTGGAAAAAGCTTATGAAATGAATGCAATAGTATTTGATAAAACAGGTACTATAACAGAAGGAAAACCTTCAGTAGTCGAAATAAAAAATTATAATATAGTTTCAGAAAATAAATTGATTTCAATAGCAGCATCATTAGAAAAAATAAGTGAACATCCATTAGGAGAAGCTGTAGTAAAATATTCAATAGACAATAATTATAATATAGAAGAAGTAACAGACTTTAATTCAATTACAGGAAAGGGAATTGAAGGTAAAATCGACAATAAAAAATATTATATTGGAAGTAAAAAGCTTTTAAATGAAAAAAATATTATATATGATGAAGAAGATATTAATAATTTCCAAGAAAAAGGTCAAACTCCCTTGTTAATATCTGACGAAAAAAATCTTTTAGGTATTATTTCAGTTGCAGATGAAGTAAAACCTACATCGAAAGAAGCAATAGATGAGCTTGGAGAAATGGGTGTAGACGTTTATATGATTACTGGGGACAGTAAAAGAACAGCTAATGCAATTGGAAAAAATATTGGAATTAAAAATATATTAGCAGAGGTTTTACCAAACGAAAAGGCTGAAAAAGTAAAAGAAATTAAGAAAGAAGGAAAAATCGTTGGTATGGTAGGAGATGGCATAAACGACGCTCCTGCATTAGTTGAAAGTGATATAGGATTTGCTATAGGAACAGGCACGGATATTGCCATAGAAGCATCTGATATTACAATAATAAATGGTGATTTACGTTCAGTAGTAACTAGTATAAAATTAAGTAAAAGAACTATGAGAACTATAAAACAAAACTTGTTCTGGGCGTTTTTCTACAACGCAATAGGAATACCAATAGCAGCTCTTGGATTTTTAGACCCAATGATAGCTGGAGCAGCAATGGCATTTAGTTCTGTTTCTGTAGTTTCAAATTCATTAAGACTTAAAAATTTTAAAAAATAAAAGGAGAAAATAATGAAAAAATTAATAGTAAGAGGAATGACTTGTTCCCATTGTGAAAAATCTGTAAAAGAAGCTTTAGGAAGTTTAGAAGGAGTTAAAAGTGTAGATGTAGATTTAAACACTAAGGTTGTTGTAGTAGAAGGAGACAACCTAGAAGATGCTGTATTAAAAGATGCAGTAGAAGATATAGGTTTTGATGTAGATAGTATAGAATAATGAAAGAAGGAAAGAAAAAGGCCTTAAAAAAGCTAAGAATAGTTAGGGGACAAATGGATGGAGTAATTAAAATGTTGGAAGAGGACCGATACTGTGTCGATATTTCAACCCAATTACTTGCAATAATCGGTCAAATAAGAAAGGCTAACACCGATGTTCTAGCAGATCATTTAAAAACCTGTGTTACAGATGCAATAAAAAATGATGAAAACGACCGGGATGAAAAAATAAATGAAATAGTAAATATAATAGATAAATATGTAAAGTAAGACTTAGGTCTTACTTTTTTACTTGACAATGTTTTGAGTTGTGATATAATTTAAATTTTGTTTACCATTTTTAAAATATGTTATATAATGATATTGTGAGGTGAAGTTATGTTTGATATAGGTGATAAGATAGTTTACCCTATGCATGGAGCAGGTGTAATTATAGAAAAGGAAAAAAAAGATATTTTAGGTACTGAAAAAGAATATTTTATACTAAAAATGCCAGTTGGAGATATGAAGATTTCAGTTCCAATAGATAAAATAAATGAAGTTGGTATTAGAAATATTGTAGACAATGATGTTGTTGAAGATATTTTTAAAATACTATCAGAAGAGCAAGGAGAAATTGTATCTAATTGGAATCAAAGATACAAGGATAATCTTGAAAAATTAAGAACTGGTAATTTATATGAGATATCAAAAGTTTTCCGTGACCTGTATATATTAGATAGTGAAAAAGGATTATCTATGGCTGAAAAGAAAATATTGAACACTTCAAAAAAAATGTTAATTTCAGAAATCTCCGTTGTTGAAGACGAATTAGCCTCCGAAGTAGAATTTAAGATTTTAAACTCTATTAAAATATAATAATATTATTATATTTAATAAGGAGGTGAGAAGATGGCGAAAAAAGTGTTTAATGTTTTTATGATTTTATTAGGTGGGATTTGTGGTTTTACAATTGTTTACTTATTAGACAAGGTACAGTTATTAACTAGCTTTGAAGGAACTGTTAAAACTATAATTTATATTGCTGGTATTATTCTATTTTCTATTATTTTTTATTTGATTTTTCCTAAAATCATAAAAGGAATCGACAAATCAACAAAAAATGTTGAATCAGAAATTGCAAAATTACCTATTAGTGAGGTTTTACTTGGTGTAGTAGGGATGATAATTGGACTTATAGTTGCACTATTGGTTTCTTATCCATTACTGCAGTTAGAACTACCCTATGTAGGTAACATTCCAATGGTAATATTGTCTATAATCATATTTATTTCCCTAGGTTATTTAGGCTTAAGACTTGGACGAACTAATAAAAGTGATTTAAATAATATTTTTCAAAAGGTTAAAGCACCTAAAGAAAAAGCCAGTAAAAAGGCAACAAATGATTCAATAAAAATACTTGATACTTCTGTAATAATTGATGGTAGAATAAAAGACATTATTGAAGCTGGATTTATAGAGGGAAAAATTATAGTTCCTATTTTTGTTCTTGAAGAATTACAACATATAGCAGATTCTGACAATGACCTAAGAAGACAAAAAGGTAGAAGAGGACTTGATATTTTGAAGATGATTCAAAATATTACAGCTACAGATGTTGAAATATCTCAAAAAAGATACCCTGATATAGAAGAGGTTGATTCGAAAATATTACAGTTAGCTAAGGAATTTAAAGGAAAGGTAATTACAAATGATTATAATTTAAATAAGGTAGCAACAGTTAGAGATATTGAAGTTTTAAATATTAATGAATTAGCAAATGCTATGAAACCAATAGTAATACCAGGGGAACAAATGACAGTTACAATTTTAAAAGATGGTAAAGAGGCAAATCAAGGCTTAGCTTATTTAGATGATGGAACTATGGTTGTAATTGAAGACGGGAAAAACTATATAGGAAAGACTGTTGAAACAACAGTTACTTCAGTTTTACAAACAGCAGCAGGAAAAATGATATTTGTAAGAATTAATTTTAATAATGGAAAAATGTAGTTATATATAACTGCATTTTTTTATTGGAAAGATTTTATATATGATATAATTTTTAATATGGATAGTTTGAATGAGAACATTAAAAAAATGAAAATTTCAGCTATTATAACAGCTGCTGGAAGTGGTTCTAGAATGGCTTCTAAGATACCTAAACAATTTTTAAAGATTAATGGAGTTCCAATAATAGAAAGAACTATAAGAAAGTTTTTTAGTATAGATATTATTGATGAAATAATAGTCATTGTAAGAAAAGAAGAATTGGATTTTTATAATAAATTAACAAAAAAGTATAATAAAAAAATAAAAATTGCCATAGGAGGAAATACAAGAGAAAAATCCACGTATAATGGATTATTAAAAACTGATGCCAACAGTGATATTATTATTTGTCATGATGGTGTACGTCCTTTCGTAACAAAAGAAATAATATTAGAAGCTATTAGAAATATGAAAGATTATAATGCTGTAATAGTAGGAGTACCTGTAAAGGATACAATAAAAAGCATAAGAGAAGACAAAACAATAGCTTTTACACCAGTAAGAAAATATTTATACCAGGCTCAGACTCCACAAGTATTTAAAAGACAGGTTATATTAGATGCCTATAATAAGTGTTTTACTGAGGATATTCAAGTTACTGATGATTCATCTTTAATGGAAATTATAGGTGAGAAAGTAAAAATAATAGATGGAAGTTATTCGAATATAAAAATTACTACAAAAGAGGATTTGGTATTTGGGGAAATTATAGCGAAATCGGAGGACGAACTTGAGAATAGGAATAGGTTATGATGTTCATAAATTAGTGGAAAATAGAAAGCTTATATTAGGTGGAATAGAAATAGATTACCATTTAGGGCTACTAGGTCATTCAGATGCAGATGTTTGTATACATGCAATAATGGATGCTATACTAGGGGCTTTAGCTTTGGGAGATATTGGGAAATTATTTCCCGATAACGATATGAAGTATAAGGATATTGATTCAAAAATACTTCTTAGGAAAGTATATGATTTAATGGTGGAAAAAGGATATAAAATAGGAAATATAGATACTGTTATAGCAGCTCAACAGCCTAAACTATCGCCATATATTGATAATATGAGAAAAACTATAGCAGAAATATTAAATACGGAAATAAATAATATTTCTATAAAAGCAACAACAACGGAAAAGTTGGGATTTGAAGGTAGGGAAGAGGGGATTTCAACATATTCAGTTGTCTTGCTAGATAAAATAGTTGACTAAAGATTTTTTTAGTGATAGCATATAAGAAAATATAATATACCTTATTGAGAGTGGTGGAGGGACTGGCCCTAAGAAACCCAGCAACCTATTTAATTAGGTGCTAAATCCTGCAGATTGTCTGAAAAATAAGTTTATCAGCCTTGCTTTTCGGCAAGGTTTTTTTATGATTTATGATAATAATGATTATTAATTATAAAAACAAA
>DUUN01000646.1 GCA_012841535.1 Gallicola sp.
AAGTTGCGAATTTAGTGTATTATTAAAAAAATAGTCAGCAAATTAGTAGTTTTATAAGAAATATTTCAAAACGCTATAAAACTTCTAAAGGAATAACTGAAAAATCATTGAAAATATAAAACTTAACTTATAAAAACGGTCACTTATAAATTAATTTTTCAGACAATTATACTTTGGGATTACTTTCAAATAAGGAGTATAGGTGCTATAATTACAATATAGTAAAATGGTTAATAATATACAAATAGTCAGACGGGAGATAAATAATGATTGAGTTAAGAGAAGCAACAAAAGATTATAGAATTTCAAATGGAACAACTAAAAAAGCATTAACAAATATAAATTTAAAGTTTGGAAATAAAGGTTTGGTTAGTATTCTTGGTAATAGTGGAAGTGGTAAAACGACACTAATGAATTTAATTGCTGGGATTGTAAAACCTAGTAGCGGAACCATAATATATGAAACTCTTAACTCAGACGTTATTAAAGAGTCTGATTATGATTATTTAAGAAATCGTTATTTTGGCTTTGTTTTTCAAGATATGTATTTAATTGAAACACTTACTGTATATGAAAATATCGAAATAGCTTTGAAGTTACAAGGATTAAATGATGGTGAGTCTAAAAGTAAAATTACAGACGCACTAGTTTTATTAAATATTATTGAACTAGCTAATAATAAAATTTCTGAGTTGTCTGGAGGAGAAAAACAAAGAGTTACTATTGCTAGATCAATCGCAAAAGGAATTAAAGTTTTACTTGCTGATGAACCCGCTTCATCATTAGACAAACATAATTCAGACATTATTTATGGCTATTTAAAAGAAATATCAAAAGATATATTAGTTATCATGGTTACACATGATGAAGAAAGTGCACTAAAAATATCTGACCGAATAATTAGAATCAATAAAGGTGAAATAAGTTACGATTCACTACAAAACACTTCAGATATAATACAACAACTTCCAGAAAATCCTAAAGTAAAAAAAATAAAACTTGCTGCTCAAACAAGCAAATATATTAATAGAAAGCAAAGATTCAGATATGTGTTTACTAGTTTTTTTTGGGTATCATCAATTCTTGCTGTTATGCTATCGTTAAATTTTGCTTTATTAAAAATCCCCCAGTTTATTTATACAACAAACTTAGAAGTTGGAAACACAGGTTATAAAATTGTTGATGACTTGTTTGATATTGATGAAAATAATTTTGATTACCAAAAAATAGATCAAAATAAATATTCTTCTATAAAATTTTATAACTACTATCATACAAAAGATTTTTTCTTAGGTAATTTTTTGGTAAGTTCTAGCAATACTTTCTTAGATGATTATTATGGTAAAGATGTTTTTAATACAATAATATATGATGATATGAATAAATTCGAGGTAGAAATTACTGATTTTAGTGCTGACATGATGATTTATTATAATATTATATCAGCAAGTAATGTAGATTCAGTTGTTGGGAAATCATTTTTATATAATGGATATGAACTGAAAATAGTAAACATAACAAAGACCGGTTACAAGAATTATGATATTGATCATTTAAATTCAGATGATGATTTACTATATAATTTTCAAAGAAATAGAGATTCATCATTTAAAAACATCAAAATGAGCGAAGAGACAAGAAAAATTATTTTTAATCAAGATATAATGACTAATATCCATTCTCTTTCAACAAACATAACGATTAGAAAACACAGTAATAGCGATATTGATCCCTATAGTATGTATGGAACTATTCCAGAAAATAGTAACGAAATTTTAGTTAGTATTTCTTATTTATCAAAACTAGTAGAAAATCCAAACATTTCAAATAATGAACTTGATAACTATATAAACAAAGATTATGAAATAGGTATTGAATTTAATGAAAATCTAATTTATAATGACTATATTATTACAGGAATAGTATACGATAGTAATTACAATTTATATTTAAGTGATGAAGAGTTTAATTCCATTAAAGAATCAATTGGGTATAGTGGATTTAGTAATGTAAAAATGCTTTATTTTGAAT
>DUUN01000312.1 GCA_012841535.1 Gallicola sp.
GTTTTATGCATTGCCACAGAGTCCTCAATTAATGAAACAATTGCTTATGGTGGCAGGAATGGACAGATATTATCAAATAGTAAAATGCTTTAGAGATGAAGATTTAAGGGCGAACAGACAACCTGAGTTCACTCAAGTAGATTTAGAAATGTCCTTTGTAGAAGAAGATGACGTTATAGAAATTAATGAAAAATTAATTAAGAAAATATTTAAGGAAATTAAAAATATTGACTTAGATATTCCTTTTAGTAGAATGACCTATGCTGAAGCAATGGAAAAATATGGAAGTGATAAGCCAGATTTAAGATATGGATTTGAATTAGTAGATATATCTGAAATTGTTAAGGATTCAGATTTTAAAGTATTTTCTTCAGCAGTTAAAGAAGGTTTTTCCGTTAGAGGAATAAATATTGGTGAATACCAAAAAGAATACTCAAGAAAAAAAATAGATGCATTACAAGAATATGTAAAAACATATGGAGCTAAAGGGTTAGCTTGGATAAAAATTAATAATGGGGAAGTAAACTCACCAATAGCTAAGTTTTTAAAAGAAGAAGAAATAAACGCAATATTAAAAGCTTTTAGTGTAGAAAAAGATGGACTTATTCTAATAGTTGCAGACAAGAATTCAGTAGTATTTGATTCTTTAGGAGCTTTAAGAAGACATATCGCACAGAATTTAGGTTTGTTGAAAAATGATGATTTCAAATTTACTTGGATAGTTGATTTTCCATTATTTGAATATGATGATGAAGAAGAAAGACTTGTAGCTAAACATCATCCATTTACAAGTCCTAAAGATGAGGATATAGAACTATTGGAAAAAACTCCGGAAAAAGTAAGAGCAAAAGCATACGATATTGTAGTAAATGGAGAAGAATTAGGTGGTGGCTCTATTAGAATTAATAATAGTGAACTACAAGAAAAAATGTTTAATGCTTTAAATTTAACAAAAGAAGAAATAGAAAATAAATTTGGTTTCTTTGTTGACGCATTAAAATATGGGACTCCTCCACATGGTGGTTTAGCCTATGGATTAGATAGGCTTATGATGTTATTATGCGGTACTGAAAACATTAAAGATGTAATAGCTTTTCCAAAAACTCAGTCTGCTACAGATTTATTATCCGGTGCTCCTTCTCAGGTTACAGAAGAACAATTAAAGGAAATTCATATAAAACTGGATAAGTAAATATGGAAAATAATTTTTTACAAAGAACTGAATTATTAATAGGAGAAGAATCTCTAAAAAAATTAGCCAACTCTAAAATATTGGTTTTTGGAGTTGGTGGTGTTGGAGGTTATGTTGTTGAGGGACTAGTTAGGGCAGGAATAGGAGAAATTACAGTAGTAGATTTTGATACAATTGATATAACTAACATTAATAGACAAATCATTGCTTTACATTCTAATATAGGTGCCTATAAAGTAGATATTATTGAGCAGAGAATAAAGGATATTAATCCTAAATGTAAAGTTATTAAATTTAAAGAAAAATTAGTGCCTGATAACATTGATAAATTTTCCTTAAAAGAATATGATTATATAGTAGATGCAATTGATAGTGTTCAAAGTAAAATTGCTTTAGCAGAATATTGTTATAATAATAATATAAACTTATTTTCATCAATGGGAGCTGGCAATAAGTTAGACCCTAAGAAATTTAAAGTTTCTGATATTAGTAAAACAAGTGTCTGTCCACTAGCGAGAACTATGAGGGTTAATTTAAAAAAGAAAAATGTTAAGAAACTTAAAGTTATTTGGTCTGATGAATTACCTAAAAAAAATAACAATACAAATAATGGTTCAAATAAAACACCAACATCTAGCATTAGTTTTGTGCCATCTGTAGCAGGACTTATTATTTCAGGAGAAATAATTAATGAACTAATATCAAAGGAGGATTATGGATAAAACAGGTGTAGTAATAGATAGTAATAATAATCATATAGATGTCTTAGTAGTAAGAGAAAGTGGCTGTGGGGGGAACTGTAGCTCATGTACAGGCTGCAGTTCAGAAAACAAGCCTATGATTGTTAAAATAGAAAATGAATTAAATGCAAAAAAGGGAGATAGAGTACTGCTTTCTATAAAAAACGGTACCATTTTTAAATACTCTATAATAATGTACTTTATTCCATTGATATTCTTTGTTTTTGGAATTATTAGTGGTATAATAATATTTAGTGGAAATAACGTTTCCAGTCAAGAGATTAAAAGCTTAGGACTTGGTATAGCATTTCTGCTAATTTCACTATTTATTTTAAAAATTTTAGATAATAAATATTTTAATAAAAATAGTGAAGTGATTAAGGCAATAAAAATTATTAATTTTGAGGAGGAGTAAAATGAGTTTAAGACCTTTACCACAATTGGAGAAATTCGATAAGGAAATTTATGATGCTGTAAAAAATGAAACACAAAGACAAAGAGACCATGTGGAATTAATAGCATCAGAAAACTTTATTTCAGAAGCTGTTTTAGAAACATTAGGAACAACATTAAACAATAAGTATGCAGAAGGTTACCCTGGTAAGAGATATTATGGTGGTTGTGAGTTTGTTGATGTCGCTGAAGATCTTGCAAGAAAACGTCTATGTGAATTATTCGGAGCTGACCATGCAAATGTTCAACCTCATTCAGGAGCAAATGCTAATATGGCTGTATATTTAGCAGTTCTTAAACCAGGTGATACTGTTTTAGGAATGAATTTATCTGAAGGTGGTCATTTAACTCATGGTTCACCAGTTAATATTTCCGGTTTATACTACAACTTTGTTGACTACGGAGTTGATCCAGAAACAGAAACAATAGATTATGATCAAGTAAGAGAACGAGCTTTAGAACATAAACCAAAACTAATAGTTGCAGGTGCTAGTGCTTATTCAAGAGTGATAGATTTTGCAAAGTTCAAAGAAATTGCAGATGAAGTAGGAGCTTACTTCATGGTAGATATGGCTCATATTGCTGGATTAATTGCTGCTGATGAACATCCTAGCCCAATTCCATATGCAGATTTTGTAACGACTACAACACATAAAACTCTTAGAGGTCCTAGAGGTGGAGCTATTCTATGTAAAGCAGAACATGCTAAAAAAATAGATAAGGCAGTTTTCCCTGGTTTACAAGGTGGACCATTAGAGCATGTAATAGCTGCTAAAGCTGTATGCTTTAAAGAAGCTTTAACAGATGAATTTAAAGAATATATAAGACAAGTTAAGAAAAATGCTGTAGCATTAGGAGAAGCTTTAACAGAAGGCGGAATTAGACTAGTTTCTGGCGGTACAGATAATCATTTGTTATTATTGGATGTTAGAAATTTAGGTTTAACTGGAAAAGAAGCAGAAGCTCTATTAGAAGAAGTTAATATAACTACAAATAAAAATACTATTCCTAATGATCCTGAATCACCATTTGTTACTTCTGGAGTAAGAGTAGGTACTCCTGCAGTTACAACTAGAGGAATGAAAGAAGATGGATTTAGAGAAATAGGAAAATATATGGTACAAGCATTAAAGAAAGAAAGACCAGCAGAAGATATTAAAGCAGATGTTCTTAAATTAATGAGTAACTATAAATTATATGAATAAAATAAGTAAACTTGGGTTAGCCAGTTAGCCCAAGTTTTTTTATTGGATTAAAGGAAACCATTATGTTATTATATCTAAGAAAAGAGGTGTTATATGAAAAAACCAGTAGTAGCAATTGTAGGTAGACCAAATGTTGGAAAATCTACTTTATTTAATAGAATTGTAAGAAAAAGAGTTGCAATAACTCAGGACGACCCAGGAGTAACAAGGGATAGATTATACCAGGAAGCTGAATGGCAAAATAGATATTTTAATTTAGTAGATACTGGTGGTATAGAACTTGATTCAAAAGAGAGATTTTCAAAAGAAATAATTAATCAAGTTGAATTGGCTATTGAAACTGCAGAAATAGTTTTATTTGTTGTAGATGGAAGAGCTGGAATTACATCTGATGATAGGGAAATTGCAAACTTATTAAGAAAATCAAAAAAAGAAATAATATTAGTTGTTAATAAAATTGATAACAAAAAATTTGAAGATAATATATATGAGTTCTATGAATTAGGAATTGATAATATTAAGGCTATAAGTGCTGAAAACTCAATGGGTCTAGGAGATTTACTAGATGATATTGTAGAAAAATTCCCTATAGATTTAGATATGGAAAGTGATGAAGATATTACAAAAGTTGCAATAATAGGAAAACCAAATGTTGGTAAATCTTCTCTTATTAATCGTTTATTAGGAGAGGAGCGAATGATAGTTACGGATATTGCAGGGACAACAAGGGACTCCATTGACAGTAAATTCAAGTATAATGGTGAGGATTATATTCTAGTAGATACAGCAGGACTAAGAAGAAAAAGGGCCATAAGTGAAGAAGTTGAAAGATTTAGTGTTGTAAGGACCTTAGATGCAATAGATAAATCCGATATTTGTGTATTGATGATAGATGCAAAAGAAGGAGTCACAGAGCAGGATTCGAAAATTATAGGATATGCTCACGACCAGGGAAAAGCTATGATTATTTCAGTTAACAAATGGGATTTAATTGAAAAAGATAATAAATCACATATTAACTTTGAAAGGGAAATAAGGAATAAGCTAGGTTTTATAAATTATGTTCCTATTATATTTATGTCTGTAAAAAATAATTTAAGAGTATACAAATTATTTGAATTAATAGAACAAATAAATAACAATTACTCTATGAGAATAAGTACAGGAATTTTAAATGATATTATAAATGATGCGATTTTGTATAATCCTCCTCCGACAGACAAGGGAGAAAGATTAAAAATCTTTTATATTACTCAGGTAGCAGTTAGACCTCCTAAGTTTATTATCTATGTCAATAAGTCGAGTTTAATGCATTTTTCATATATTAGGTATATCGAAAATCAAATTAGAGAGAATTTTCATTTTACAGGGGTACCGTTAATTTTTGAATTAAGAGAACGAGGTGACTAATGGGAATATTTTTTCTTGCAATAATATCTTATTTTATAGGGAATATTTCTGGAGGATTAATACTTAGTAAAGTGCTTTTTAAAAAGGATATTAGGGAGTTTGGTAGTGGTAACACCGGAACGACTAATGCTTTAAGAGTATTTGGTAAGAAAATAGGAATATTGACATTTATAATCGATTTTCTAAAAGGAATTATTGTTGCCTATATTGGTGGAAAAATTTATGGTGATATTGGAATGTTTACAGCTGGCTTAGCAGTTGTATTAGGACATGATTGGCCAATTGTATATGGCTTTAAGGGTGGTAAGGGAATTGCCACTTCTTTTGGTGTATTAATGGCTATATCACCATTACATATACTGGCTGTATTTGGGGTTTTTTTAATTATAGTAGCAGTTTCTAGATATGTTTCATTAGGATCTGTTTCAGTGGCAGTATTGTGTATTTTAGTTGGCATATATTTTATTGTAAAGAAAGATTTCTTTTATGGTGGATTATTATATATAATTTTAGCTGTAATTACTATTTTTAAGCATAGAGGAAATATTTATAGGCTTTTAACAGGAAATGAGTCTAGAATCAAATAAAATTTGTTAAATTTATGTTATAATCAATTTTGATTACGATTATTATAATAATTATATATATTTAGGAGGA
>DUUN01000784.1 GCA_012841535.1 Gallicola sp.
ATGGAGTTTTTTACTGCTTACTATAGTTTAAAATAATACTATTGGAGATACTATGATAAAAAAAATTGAAAATATAGATACAAAAATTAAAATATCAAGCTATATATTAAATGATTTATCTAATTGGTTTGGCCTAGCTGAAAGCACTAAGGAATATATTGAAAAAAGTTCAAAAATGGATTTTTGGACATACTATATAAATAATTCCCCTGTAGGTTTTATAGCTCTTAAGGAAACTAGCACTAGTACTGCAGAAATCTATGTTATGGGAATTTTAAAAAAATATCATAAGCAGGGTATTGGTAAAAAATTATTTAATGAATTTTTTAACTTTGCTAAAAATAAGAATTATGATTTTATTCAGGTAAAAACAGTAGCTAAAGGATTTTATAAGGAATATGATGCTACTAATGTTTTCTACAAAAGATTAGGCTTTAAAGAACTGGAAGTTTTTCCAACTCTTTGGGATAATTGGAATCCTTGCCAAGTTTTAATTATGGCTATAAATTAAAATATAGGAGTACAGTTTTATTGTACTCCTATATTAATTAATAATCCTTTAAGTTTTTTAAAAGTTCTTTAGTAAATTCCCATGTTCTTTCAACAGATGAAATTGACAAATTTTCATTAAAAGTGTGAACATCTCTTAAATCTGGACCATAGCTTAAAATATCTAATTCCTTTTTCTTTGCCTTTATTATACCTGTTTCTAAACCACAATGGGCGGCACTAATTAAAGGCTCCTTATTAAATAGCTTTTTATAACTTTTTATTGCCAAGTCCCTAATTCTTGATTGGTCACTAAATTCCCAAGCAGGATATTCTTTTTCAACCCATGATTTTGCATCTACTAAGTCCGCTAATATTTCTATTTCATTTAATTCGTCTTTTAAGATACTATCTACACTGGACCTTACACAGGACATAAAAGTAATGGATTTTTCTGAATTAATTATAACTCCAATATTAGAACTACTTTGAACCAAATCCTTAATATTCAAATCCATATCCCTTACTCCGTATAAGATTAAATTCATGAAATAAATAAGTCTTTTGGTCAAATCCTTACTAAAAGCTAAGTCTATACTTTCTATATATTTTCTTTCAATTAATAGGTTCTTATCGGAAAATTTATATTCATTTCTTAACACTTCAGAGAAATTATCTATAATTTCCATTGCCTTTTCTAAATCAGCTTCTTTAATAGCTATTATTACATTTCCAGTATTAGCTATTGCATTGTGTTTAGACCCTCCTATAAGTTCGGCAATTCGAAAATCTATTTTCTTTTTTAATTCATAGAGAATTCTTCCCATTAACTTAATTGAATTACCTCTTTGTTTGTGGATTTCCATACCTGAATGACCACCAAGTAATCCTGAAATACTTATTTCTATTCCAACTCTGTCCTTTATTTTCTCATATTCTTTTTTAAATTCAACATAGGAATTAGCCCCACCTGAACAACTAGCTAAAAATACACCTTCTTCTTCAGCATCAATATTTAAAAGTATATTTCCAGAAAGTAGTTTCCCATCTACTGCATTTGCACCATCCATTCCCGTTTCTTCATTAGTTGTAATTAATACCTCTACATTAGGGTGTTCTATACTATTGCTATCTAAAATAGATAAAGCATATGCAATAGCTATTCCATCATCTCCTCCTAAGGTTGTATCTAAGGCTTTTAACTTATCTCCTTCTACAATCCATTTTATAGGATCACAGGTAAAATCATGTAAACTATTTTCTGTCTTTTCGCAAACCATATCCATATGGCCCTGAATAATAACAGTTGGTGCATTTTCAAAACCTGGTGTAGCGGATTTTTTTATAATAACATTGTTCTCCTTGTCCTGAAAATACTCTAAACCTCTTTCCTTAGCAAAGTCTACTAAAAAATCGGATATTCTTTTTTCATCACCTGAACATCTTGGTATCATAGATATTTCATTAAACCATTTGAAAACCTCTAAAGGCCTTAAGTTCTTATAATCGTTCATATTAACCTCTTATCCTAACATAGTTCCTACAAATATACCGAAATAATTTCCTAATACATAACCTAGGGTACCGACTAGTAAAGCAGGTCCAACTAGTGCTGTCCATCCCTTAGCAATAGCCATAGCTGCAGATGTAGTTGGTCCTCCTACATTGGCATTTGATGCTACCATTATTTCCTCTATGGAAAATTTAAATAATTTCCCTAAAATTAATGAAACTATTAAGTTAATTCCAACAATTAAGGCTGCTACTAACAATAACAATGGAGCTTCTTTTAAAATTAATGAAATAGATGCTGGTGCTCCAATAACAGCAAAGAATATGTAAATTAAAAATGTTCCTATTTCTTGACTTCCTGGTAATTTCCCAAAGAAATTTTCAAATACTGTAGCTAATATCATAGTAATTGTTGTCATTATTAAATAAGAATTACTTAACAAACCATTTGCTAAAGTTAAGAAAAATTGTTCTCCTGGTGCTGGCTTAGGAATAACAGTACCAAAGAAATCTGCAATTAAATTGGAGACTGTAACAATTACAAAAGCTGAAGCAATTACTAGTGCAATATCCTTTAATGAAATTTCCTTTCCACCCCAATACTTTGCAGATAGTGTTTCTGTATCATCTTCAGGATTAGATTCTTTTTCCAACTTATCAATATAAGGGTGTCTATATTTTTTTAAGAAGAAATTCATAGTTGGTATAATAATTAGCACAAAGAAATATAAGGCCATTAATAAATTATCTGCAACTAAGGCTGCTGAATTTATTTCCTTACTAACACCATATTCATGGGACATTGCTGCAAAGTTAACAGAGCCTCCTATGTATGTACCTGTAAACATTGGTATTATTTTATGTAATTCTGGTATAAGATTTTTAAAAACACCAAAGGCAGCAAAAGATCCTAAAACTGTTCCTAATGCACTAAAAAGATACATTATTAAAAATTTTCCTGTTTCCTTACCTATTTTCTTTATATTTGCTCTAAATAATAACATAGGTACAGCAAGTGGTACTACATAATCCCATACATTATCATATACTGATGAGTCTGTAGGAATCACCTTTAAATTCGCCAAAATCATGACAAATACTAGGGCTAAAATACAACCTGTTACTTTGTTTGCCCATTTGTACTTTTGCTCTAACACTATAGCTAAAGCTGCAGCAACAATTAAAATTGTCCATAGTGCCCAAACATTGTCTGGACTAATCAACGTTTTCATAATGTCAACTCCTTGTTTTTATTTTGTTATCTAGAAACAGATAACTTTCAAGTCAATTGTAACATCTAGTCATAAAGTAGAGTAATTAATTAAATATTTATTGTAGTTTTACAAATAATAATATTATATGTATTTAATTTACTGAATATTTATTATAAACTAGCCTTTATTTTATAAAAACCTATAGAATTTCTTAATAAGTAAACTAGGCTTAACCTTAGTTTTCTCACAATCTCTTGAATGTTTAGAAAACCGAATATTTGAAATAAAAAAATTAAATACATAAATATTTTATTTTACATTTTTTTAATATTTTATATTAATTTTGCTATAATTTAACTTATAAAACAAAAATCTTAAATACACTCTATTAAAGCTAAAATTTATAACACTTTAACATAAATTAATCCATAACGAGTTTCATTATGGCAATAAATTAATTTAAGCTATACTAGTAATAGGTGATATTATGAAATATAAAAATCCCAATATGAAAAAAATTAGAGGTGCACATACCCTTTTGGTTTCTTGTGGCTACTGTAAGTACCCTATTGCTAAATACCAAAAAGTAGGAAATAGCGGCTTAATTAAAATGTATAATGAAAGAATTATTGAAGGTAATATAGATTTTTCAAAATACCATGGAGCCTTATTTTGTCCTAATTGTAAGGAACAAATTGCTACAAGATACATTACCAAAAGAGACAAAAAAGAAGCCTATAGACTTCATCATGGAAAATTTAACAAGAAGAAGATTTAAAATATAATTATCTACTTATTAATCTTAGTAAACATGTAACTCTTTCTTAATAAATATGTAACTCTTTCTTGTTAACATATTTATTAGGAGGGATGTTATATGGTTGATTTAGTAATTAGGGTTTATGAAATAGTAACTGTAGCTTTACCATTTTTATTAATCTACTTTATTTTTAATAGAGATAGAAAGAAAAGTTTAAAGGGCTTTATACCCTATTTAATTTTTATAATATATATCTATAAGGTTTTAAATGTAACTGGATCTGGTGCAATTTACGAAGGAATGCGAAGAAATTTCAAAATTTCTTCAGACCAAATAAATTTAATTCTATTTTCACAAAGTAATGTTTCCCTTTTAGGTATTATAGGCCTTATATTACCTATACCTATTGGTTTTTTATGCCTACACTTTATGAAAACAAATAAGAAAAAATTTAACTTGAGTTTAGGAATTATCTATTTGTTTCTTTTATTTTTAGGAGTGGTTTTCTCCTTAGTCAAGGGAGGAAGTATTATTGGACATAGCTTAAATATAGTAATGTTTATTCCTTTTGGTTTTCTTCTACCTTATCTATGGGAAAATACCAATAATTTAATGTCTGTTACAATATATAGTTTTTTCTTCTCTCTTGTAATAGAATTAAGCCAACTTCTAAATGCAAGGGCTACAGATGTAGATGATTTATTAATGAATACCCTTGGCGGTATAATAGGATTTATTATTTTTAAAATGTATTGTAAGATTAAATCTAGAAGTAATAAGGAAATGATAAACTCTAAACCTAGTCCAGCTATTTATATTGGTGCAATGTTTCTAGGAAAATTTCTTTTATATGACTGGATGGTTTTATTAAAATTATTTTACGATTTTTAATAGTCTTATATTTAGAAGTCTTTTTTAAAATTACAAAACCAGTAAGTACATAAGTACCTACTGGTTTATTTTATTTAGCCATTTCTACATCATCTAAATAGGTTGGTAAAACTAAATTTTCCGGAATTACATCTAGTTTTTTAATACTTACTGCTGAAACTTTATATTCTGCAGTTAAGGTTATAGGGTCAAGGGCGTCATTTGTTAATTCATTTACTGGAGATTCCCAATAATGTAAGGTCATAAATATAACACCTGGTTTAACCCTGTCTGTTATAGTAACTCTTGTACTAACTTTACCTCTTCTAGATTTTACTTCTATAGCATCGTATTCTTTTAAGCCTAATTTTACAGCATCAGCCGGATTGATTTCCGCTAATTCACAAGGTCTAATATTATTTAAGGCTTCAGATTGTCTAGTCATTATATTGTAATGATATAACATTCTACCTGTTGAAAGTAACATAGGATACTCTTGGTCAGTTAATTCAGCTGGTGGTTTATATTCTGCCGGTTTCAACAGTCCCTTTCCACGAGCAAATACTCCCTTATGTAGGAATTTAGTTCCCGGATGGGTTTCTGTTGGACATGGCCACTGGATTCCAACTTTGTCTATTCTTTCATATGTTATACCCTTATAGCTTGCTGTAGACTTTCTAATATCCTCAAATACTTCTCTGGAATTTTTAAAGTCAAAGCCTTCTACTCCCATTGCCTTAGCAATTGAAGAGATAATCTCCCAGTCAAGTCTTGCCTCTCCTGGAGGATTTGTTGCCTTTCTAACCCTTTGAACTCGTCTTTCAGTATTTGTAAAAGTACCTTCTTTTTCAGCATAACAGGTTGCAGGAAGAATAATATCTGCAAATTTAGCTGTTTCTGTTAAAAATATATCCTGTACAACAAAGAAATCTAAATTATCTAAAGAAGCCTTTACATGATTTGCATTAGGGTCTGAAAGAACTGGGTCTTCTCCCATTACATACATTGCTTTTACTTTACCCTCATGGGCTGCATCTAACATTTCAGGTATTCTTAAACCCTTATTTCTTGTTAATTTAGTATTCCATATTTTTTCATATCTTTGAATTGTCTTTTCATCATAAGCATTTTGATATCCTGGGAAATTATTTGGTAAGGCAGCCATATCACAAGCCCCTTGTACGTTGTTCTGTCCCCTCATAGGGTTAATACCTGCTGATTCATGACCTAGGTGGCCAGTAATCATAGCTAGATTAGCTAAGGACATTACATTTTCAGTACCTGTTGTATGTTCTGTTATTCCCAAAGTATAGAATATGCCGGCTTTTTTAGAAGAACAATACATTTTAGCAGCTTCATATAACATATCTTTTCCAATTCCTGTAATTTCTTCAACTACATCTGGCGTATATTTCTTAACTACTTCTTTTAATTCTTCAAAGCCTTCTACTCTTTTTGCTATATATTCATCATCTGTTAGGCCTTCTTCAATGATTATATTCATTAAACCATTTATTAAAGCCACATCAGAGCCAGGATTTAATGGCATCCATATATCTGCCATATTTGCTAATTCCGTTTTTCTTGGATCTACTACAATTAATTTCGTACCATTGTATTTAACTGTACGCTTCATCTTATTTCCAATAATAGGATGAGCCTCTGTAGCATTTGAGCCTATTAAGAAGATTACATCTGCACCTTCTATTTCTCCAATGGAGTTAGTCATAGCTCCACTTCCTAGTGTAGTTGCAAGACCTGCAACTGTAGGAGCATGTCAGGTCCTAGCACAATGGTCAACATTATTAGTTCCAATAGCTACTCTCATAAATTTTTGGAAGGTATAGTTGTCTTCATTTGTTGTTCTTGCTGAACTTAGTCCTGCAATTGCATCTGGTCCAAATTCATCTTTTATTTCCGTGAACTTTTCAGCTATTGTGCTAATAGCCTCATCCCAAGAAATTTCAACAAATTCCCCATCAACCTTCTTTAAAGGTTTCTTAAGTCTATTTGGACTGTTAATTAAATCCGTATGACTTCTTCCCTTAACACATAATGATTTTCCATTAACAACAGCATCTTCTGCCGGAGTTACACCAATAACTTTGCCCTTGTGAACATTTAAATCAAAGTTACAACCTGTACCACAGAAAGGACATGTTGTTCTAACTTTTTTAACTTCCCAAGGCCTAACGCCAACTAGCTGTTTATTCATAATTGCCCCTGTTGGACAAACGGAAATACACTGTCCACATAGACGGCAATTCTCGTCAGATAATGGTAAATCAAAACCTGCAGCTATTTTTGATTCAAAACCCCTACCTACAAAATCTATAGCTGTAGTTACTTGAACTTCCTTACATACCCTAACACACTTACCACATAGTATACACTTCGACTGGTCCCTAATAAGTACAGGATTTCTTGCTTCTATTTCATAATCTTTTCTAGCTCCATGAAAGCTAGGTCTAACATCATATTCATAGGCAAGATTTTGTAAATCACAACTTCCTGTTTTATCACATGTTAAACAATCCTCAACGGGATGATTCGATAATAAAAGGTCTAAAACCATTTTTCTTGCATTTATTACAGTATCTGTGTTAGTTCTAACAACCATTCCCTCTTGAACTTTAGTTGAACAGGAGGCTACTAAGTTTCTAAAGCCTTCAACTTCAACTACACAAATCCTACAACCACCAAATGGTTTCAAACTATCATCATGGCAAAGTGTTGGTATTTTTATGCCTACTTGTTTACAGGCATCTACTAAAAGTGTTCCTTCTTTAACGGAAACATCTATTCCGTCAATATTAAGATTAATCATATTATCACCTTTACCAAACTTCTCTATATCCAACATTTATATAAATATCCTCTAATCTTGTTTTATGCATTTGCTCCATATTTCTTAAACCTATAAATACAGATTTTTTATCGTTTTCAGTTGCTGCATCTGCTAGGGCTTGGTACATATCCATAGCTTCATCCTCTCTTTTAATAGCCAAGGCTATTGCATCTTGAAAATCCATATCTGTAGTTAACTCAGGTTTATCTATAGTGTCTGCTATTTTATAGTCTATTGACTCCTCTAAGTCTATAGTTTCGCAATGAGATTCCTTAAAATCCTCTAAGAATTTCTTATGTTCTAACTCTTCCTTTGCTAAATCTGTAAAAGTTTCTTTTAAGGTTTCATCTTTTATTTTGTTAGCAGCATCTGTATAAAATTCATAGGACATTACTTCTTCATTTATAGCGTAATCAATAATCTCATTAAATTCTGACCTATTCATAAGCTCTCCTATTCATCTAATTTTATTAATTTATCTAAAACACCATCAAGTCCAAGAACTTCTCCCCAACTTGATTCTACAAACTCGTTTTTATTTTCTTCATAAACCTTTTTAAATGGTTTAGCCGGTTCTTCAACATATTCCAATTCCGTTAATAAACGTCCCTTTAAACATAAAGGTCTTCCATTTTCCGGATGTAAGGCATTAACAGCTACAACCTTTCCATCTTTTTTCTGTACTTCCATGTTACATCCATAATCACAGGATTTACATTTAACTTGTTTAGTTTCTAACTCCCAAACCCTACCTGCTCTGTAGGCTCTTCTGTCTACTAAAGCACCAACTGGACAAACAACAACACATCTATTACAGGAAACACAGTTTGAAGCTTCCAAGGAAGTATCTGAATCTGCTACAACCTTTGTATCGAAACCTCTTCCACCAAAGTTTAAAATATTTCTATCAGGTACAACTGCACAAGTTCTTACACACTTACCACAAAGTATACATTTACTTTCATCCCTTAATATATAAGGACTGGAAGTGTCGGTAAAACCTGCTGTTTCTGAGCCACGTCTTGCACCGTCATGTACTCTAAACTGTACATCATATCTGTAGGCATAGTCCTGTAGTTTACAACTACCGTTTTTACTACATGTTAAGCAGTCACTTGGATGGTTGTCTAACATAAGTCTTAAAATTGTTTTCCTAATATTAACAACTTCTTCTGATTCGGTATATACTACCATTCCCTCTTGAGCTGGCGTTGAACAAGCTGTAACAGGTTTATTAAAACCCTCTATTTCAACTACACAAATTCTACAAGAAGAAACAACAGGTAGGTCCTTATCGTAGCAGAATGTAGGAATTTCAACACCTGCTCTTTTAGCAGCTTCAACTAAATTCAATCCTTTTGGAACTGTAACTTTCTTTCCGTCTATTGTTAAGGTTATTAAATCCATTTTTACCTCCTAACGTAAGTGAACAGAATTAGTAGGGCACACTTCCATACAGTTTCCACATTTTATACAAGCATCAGTATCAATAACATGTACTTCCTTAGGCTTTCCTGAAATACAATTTACTGGACAATTTCTAGCACACATTCTACATCCTATACAAGTATCATCTATATAATATTCAAGTAAGGCTTTACAATGTCCTGCTGGACATTTTTTGTCTACTACATGGGCTTCATATTCATCTCTAAAATATCTAAGTGTTGATAATACAGGATTAGGTGCTGATTGACCTAAACCGCAAAGTGAACTGATTTTAATCATATTACCTAGATTTTCAAGGGTGTCAATATCTTCTAAAGTACCTTTTCCTGCAACAATTTTTTCAAGAATTTCAAGCATTCTCTTAGTACCTTCACGACATGGTGTACATTTACCACAGGATTCATCAACGGTAAACTCTAAGAAAAATCTTGCAATATCAACCATACAGGTGGAGTCATCCATAACTATCATTCCACCGGAACCCATCATAGATCCTAGTGCAGTTAAATTATCATAATCAATTGGAGTGTCTAAGTAGTCCTTAGTAATACATCCACCAGATGGACCACCTGTTTGGACTGCCTTAAATTCCTTGTCTCCAATAATTCCTCCACCTATTTCATAGATAATATCCCTTAAAGTAGTTCCCATAGGCACTTCTATAATTCCGGTTCTCTTAATATTTCCTCCAAGGGTAAATACTTTAGTTCCATGGGATTTTTCAGTACCAATATTTGCAAACCAATCTGAGCCTTTATAAATTATCTGTGCAATATTTGCATAGGTTTCAACATTATTAATTAAAGTAGGTTTTCCCCATAATCCTTCATTTGCAGGGAAAGGTGGTTTGTTTCTAGGTATACCTCTTTTTCCTTCTATAGATTCAATAAGGGCCATTTCCTCACCACATACAAAGGCACCGGCACCTAATCTTAACTCTAAATCAAAAGAAAAATCCGTTCCCATAATATTGTTACCAAGTAGACCTAGCTCTTTTGCCTTTTCTATACTGGACTCTAATTTCTCTACAGCTGAAGGATATTCTGCCCTAATGTATATAAAACCATAATTAGCACCAATTGCATAACCAGCTATAGTCATAGCTTCAATAACAGAATAAGGGTCTCCTTCTAAAATGGATCTATCCATAAAGGCACCAGGGTCCCCTTCATCAGCATTACATAAAACATATTTAGGACTGCCTTCTGCATCTTTAGTAAACTGCCATTTTAATCCTGTTGGAAATCCTCCACCACCACGGCCTCTTAATCCACTTTCCTTAATTTCATCTATAACATCTTGAGGTGACATTTCATTTAAAGCCTTATGTAATCCTAAATATCCATCTAAAGCAATGTATTCTTCAATAGAATCAGGATTTATAACTCCACAGTTTTTGTGGGCTATTTTCTTTTGCTTAGTGTAAAAAGACACATCATAAATTGACTTTAAAATATCATCTGAAAGACTTTCAGGGTATATTAATTCATCAATAGTTTTATCTCCTAAAAGATCTTCCTCAACAATTCTCTTACCATCGCCTTCCTTTAAATAAGCATAGAATTTACCACCAGGATAAACAACAGCAATAGGTCCTGCTTCACATAAACCGAAACAGCCAACTCTTACAACATCTATTTTTTCCTCAGCCTTAGCTTCCTTTAAAGCGTCTCTAATTTCCATTTCAATTTCGTCAGACTTAGATGATCTACATCCTGTATCTCCACAAATTAAAACCTGCTTGTTATATAAGCTATTTATACTGGCGAAACGATTGTCCCTTAAAGCCATTTGAGGTAAAGTTTTATTTTTTATTTCCTTAAGCATTTGTAAGTCCATTATTTTTTCACCTCTTCGTTTCTATAAGAATCTAAAATCCCCTTAATATCTTCCGTTTTTAATTTACCATAAACATCGCCGGAAATAGTCATAACAGGAGCTAGTCCACAAGCACCAATACAACGTGTTGCTTGTATTGAAAAATTTAAATCAGGTGTAGTTCCACCAACATCAATTCCAAGTTGGTCTTTAACTTCATCTAACACATCCTGAGCTCCTCTAACATAACAAGCCGTTCCTAAACATACCCCTATTTCATGTTTTCCCTTTGGAACTAAAGAAAACTGGGAATAAAAAGTAACAACTCCATATATTTCAGCAATTGGAATTTTAGTTTTCTTTGATATAATTTCTTGTATCTCTATTGGCAAATAGCCAAATAATTTTTGTCCCTTGTGTAAAATTGCCATAAGGGAACCCTTTTTTGTTTTTTCTTTGTCAATGAAACTTTCAAACTCTTCTAGTTTTTCTGCATTAGCTTCATAATCAAAAGTAAAAGACATAAACACCCCTCCTAAAACTCATATTTTTGAAAATGTTTTCAATTTATATTCATTATGAATTAATTTATATTCATTATGAATTAATTTGAATTAATCTCTATAATTATCTCATAAAAAATGCCTTATATCAATATATACGCCTATACTAGCCAGCCTATAACGTAAAGCATAAATAAAGTAATGTTAGTAGGCTAGAAAACATTTCTCCAAACCTTTAATAAGAAAATAGTGTATATTTTTAATTTTATATTCTACTATGTATATAATAGAATTAAATATTATTAAGTAGGTATTTAAAATAATGATGAAAATACTAGACTACAATCATTTAAAAATAGAATATATACTCTAGGATATACTAGAAAATATTTCACTAAAATCCATAATTCCATTAAAATCATTTTAAATGATTTAATATAGCTTATGGAAGAATAAATTAAGTTTCATAGTCAAATTAAAATATATTTAAAAATAAAAAATAGGAGTTATTATGAAAAATATAAGAGAGCTAACGGAGTTGAACAATTCCGATATAATATATCAAAATAAAGATATTGCCTATATTGAAAACTTTGGCGAAGATATATTCCATAAGGACATTCTTCTTTTTTCTAAAGATGGACTAGAAAAATTATATACCTTAGAATTTGGAGAAAACCTAGTAGTAGATAAAGAAAATCTAAATCTATATATTTGTACACTAAAAGATGGAAATATACTTATTAGAAATTCAAAAAAAGAAATTATAGCAAAATTTCCAATAAGAGATAGTAGAGAATCTATTTCTCATATTTCCATGAATATGGATTATTTAATGGTAAGGACCTTTGTAGACGAGGATTACGATGAAAAATTTTATATATTCGATTTGAAAAATCAAAAACCTATAAAAATATCCAATTGGAAAATTTTAGTCGAAGGTTTTAAAATGCCTAAAATAATAAGAAAAAACAATAAATACTATATGCTTTATGAGAAAACTAAGACCGCTTCCTTTTCATCACCTGGTTTAAGTAATAGGGATTTAGAGGGATTATCTACCGAAAGTTTATACCTTGCAGAAATAGACGATATTTTAATAGGAAAGACAGATTTTATCAGAGCTGCTAAATTATATGAAAATAAGGATACAAAAACATATGCCTATTGGAAAGTCTTAAATGACAAGATATTTATATTAGAAAATAAAAATAATAAATCCCGTATTATTAAAAGAACAATATCCAGTCCAAAAGAAGAGATTTTAGAAATTCCCAATAATATAGTTTTCTTTAAAATCGACGGAGATAAAGAATACTATATTTTTAATGAAAATAATAATTTTATTATTTATGATGAAAAAGGTAATATTTTAAATAAATTCAATTTAGATTTTCCAACAGACTATATCCAAACCGAAATATTTAGGAATGAAATATTAGACTTTTCAGATAATTTACTTATTATTAATGGGCTACTTCCAAAGGGTAACGAACTTCAGGCAGCAAAATTAGTATATGATATTAAGTCTCTAGAATTAAATATTATATTTTCTGACTATATTAAAATAGGAGATAAAATACTTTAATGATGAAAATATTAAAATATAAAAACCAAGAGATTAAATATAGTATAAAAAGGAAAAATGTTAAGAATATTAATATTAGAATAAGAAACAATATGGTAAATATTTCTGCAAATAATTCAGTATCGGAAAAATATATTGAAGATATACTTATATCTAAATGGAGCTGGATTATAAAAGCTCTTAAAAAAAAAGAGAATATTTTTTTACAAAATGAAGAGCACAAGTATATTACAGGGGAAGAATTTTTATATTTAGGTGAAAAATATCCCCTTAAGGTAATAAAATCAAATGAAAATAAGCTTATACTAGATAATAACTTACTATTATATATAGAGGAAGATAATAGTTTAACTACTAGAAAAAGAATTATAGATAATTGGTTTTTAAATGAAATGGATTATGTTTTTAAGGATTCTTTTAAAAGAAATTATCCCTTAATTACAGCCTACACAAATATAAAACCTAAATTAAAATACAGAAAAATGACTGCATCCTGGGGAAATTGTAGAATGCCTTCAGGAATTATTACTTTAAACAAATATTTAATAAGAACGCCTTTAGATTTTATTGACTATGTTATGGTCCATGAATTGGTACATTTAATACATCAAAACCATGGAAGGAACTTCTATAGTTTACTTGAAAAACTTATGCCTGACTGGAAAATAAGAAAGG
>DUUN01000735.1 GCA_012841535.1 Gallicola sp.
TTAAATAAACTTATAAAAGGAATTAATAATTTATCAATAAATCTTGAATAATAACTATCCTGGCTAGTATCTCTTAATCTATTATATATTTCTTCTTCAGATAATTTCTTTAAAATATATCCTCTAGCAACTAATTGTTCATTTAAATTATCAATATATTTACTTTTATCATTATATTTAGAATAAGTAATGATAAATAAGTTTTTATTAAAATTCTCATTAAAAAATGATTGTTTAACTTTAAGATTTTTTAAATAACTAGTTAATTGTTCATCAGTATACATGTCATTATGTCCATCTTCATCAATCCCAAAATGTTCAATATAATTTTCTTTCTCTAATTGTCTAATGTAAAAATCAGGATGATACCATTTTGTGTTACTATCTTTGTCATATTTTTTTTCATATTCATAATCAATACCATTAATGAATAAATAATTAGCAATATCAACTTCCTCTTTAGATCTTAAGTATTCACCATTAATTGATTTTTTGTATTCTCTTCTTTTTTTAATTTGAAGATCATTATATTCATCTAAATTAATATTATTTTTATTCATAAAATTTTTATAAGAAGCTTCATGAAAGTCTTCAAAATTCGAATATTTATCCCAACAATCAGAAAAAAATAACTTATTACTAAAAGCATCCAAAAAATTATTAAATTTTTCTTTGTCCTTAAATAAGATTGTTTTAATGTATTTAGCAAGAATTTTATATTGCCCTGCATCATCAACAATCCCGTTGTAATTTTCACCACTAGTTTTAATTATATGAAGTCCCAATGCATGAAAAGTACTAACCTTAACATTCTTATAGCCAAATTCATCATTAATTAGTCTTTTTAATTCTTCTTTAACTTTTTTAGTAAAAGATAAAACAACTATTTCACTTTCTTGATAATTACATTTATCAATTAAATATTTTACTTTAGCAACCATAGTTGTAGTCTTTCCACTTCCAGCACCGGCAACTACTAATAAATTAGAAGCGTTTAATAATACTGCTATCCTTTGTTGCTCATCTAACAAGATATTATCGTCAATGCCTTTAAACATAGCATCAAAATACTCTTTATTCTTAACTAATTCAGGTTTAATTTCAGTTGAATTTGGTTCAAAAAAATTCATATCATTCTCCTTTGATTATTATTAGTAATATTATAACACATAGCAATAATCAAATTATATTCTTAATAATAAAATATTACTATTTTTCCAACTCGAAAAAACATTTAATTATTTCTTCATTTGATAATTTTAATACAACTGATATTTTATATATTTCATTACTAACAAAATAACATCTATTAGCTAATATCATTTTTAAACGATATGGTGTGAAATATCTAATTTCTCGACAAAATAAATCTATTTTTTATTTAAAGTAGTTGCTTTATATCTATCAGTTATTATTTGGATTAAATAATCATAATTAAATTTCAAATCATATCTCATTTATTCTCCTATCTCATCTCAATTATAGTATAACAAAAATACTTAATTATGATTATAAATTAAGTATATTTAATACCCACACATTTATTTAAGAGATCGCGGTAATAATCAGAAAGAAGTTAGACATCAAAATAAGCGCTTAACCGAAAATACCGTTCTTAGATATTATGCAGTTATTAATGTAGCATTGAAGCACGCTGTAGAATGGAAATATATAGCATATAATCCAAATGAAAAAGTAAAACGTCCAAAGAAAGTAAAAAAAAGAGTCAGTTGCCTATGATTTAGAACAGACACAAACTCTTTTAAGGGCTGTAGACGGCGAAGATATAAAAACCCAAGCAATCATACGTCTAGCGCTTGATATGGGCTGCAGGCTTGGGGAATTGACTGATTTGAAGTGGAATGATATCGATCTCAGAACTGGGATTGTTTCAATAAGCAAAACTACTCAAAGAGTCAATCACCAATTAATTGAAAGTACGCCAAAAAATAACAGTTCAATTAGAACTACTCGCGTATCGGACCCTACAATAAAAGCATTAGAAGAATATAA
>DUUN01000364.1 GCA_012841535.1 Gallicola sp.
GAGTGGAAATATTTAAATTTTCTACTCTCTTTTTTTATAATTTCTTAAATAATTATATTATAATAGGCAAAAATAACTGATAATATTAAAAATATGTTAAAATACGTGTAAAGTATTGGTTTTATTGGTATAATGTTTAGATGTGGAGGTGAAGAAATGATAGAATTAGGTGAAATTCAAGAACTAGAAATTAAGCGGATTAGAAAAGTTGGAGCTTTTTTAGGACCTTCCAAAAACATTAATAGAGATGAAGTTGTATTACTACCTAGTAATGAAGTTACTGACAAAGACAAGGTAGGAGATAAAATAGATGTTTTTATATATAAAGATCATGAAAATAGATTAACTGCAACTAGAAAAAAACCTAAAATAACCTTAGGTAAGATTGCCCACTTAGAAGTTAAAGATATTACAAAAATTGGAGCTTTTTTAGATTGGGGCTTGCAAAAAGATTTATTTTTACCTTTTAAAGAGCAAACAATTAAGCTTGAAAAGGGAAGGAAGTATTTAGTTGCCCTATATATAGACAAATCCAATAGATTAAGTTCAACTATGAAAATAAGAGATTATTTACGAACGGATTCAAACTTTAAGGAAAATGATTGGGTTGATGGAATAGTTTATAATATTGTTGATGATATTGGTGCTTTTGTAGCAGTAGATGGTATATATGAAGCGTTAATACCAAAGGAACATATGAGAGGAATAGTTGTTGTAGGTGAAAATGTTAGTGCTAGAGTTTCATCAGTGAAAGCTGATGGAAGGCTAAATTTAACAATGAGAAATAGAAGTCATCTAGAAATAGATAATGATGGAAATTTAATAATGGATACACTTTTAGAAAATGATGGCTTTTTAGAACTAAATGATAAATCAAGTCCTGACGATATAATGGATACTTTATCTATGACAAAATCAAGCTTTAAAAAAGCAGTTGGAAGATTATTAAAAAATAATAAAATAGAGTTTTACAAAAATGGTATAAAAATAAAGAGGAGAGATTAAATGAGTGAAGGTAATATTTTAGCAATAGTAAATGGAAGAGAAATTTCAAAAGAGGAAGTACAAAGCTTCATTAATATGATGGGACATCAAGGTGCTCAATTTAACAATGAAGAAGGAATGAAAAAAGTAGCTGATGAATTAGTAAATCAAGAATTATTTTATTTTGATGCTTTAAAAAATGGCTTAGATAAAAATGAAGACTATCTAAAGGAAGTTGAAAGGATTAAAGAGAGTGCATTAAAGCAATTTGCTGTTAATAACTTTTTAAAAGATATAGAAATAAAAGATAGTGACGTTGAAGAATATTATGAATCTCATAAAGAATATTTTAAAAAGCCTGAAATGGTTACAGCTTCTCATATTTTAGTAGAGGAAGAAGAACAAGCTAAAAAAATAAGAGAAGAGATAGAAAATGGTAAATCCTTTGAAGAAGCTGCGACTGAGTATTCTACATGTCCTTCAAAAGAAAAGGGTGGTTCTTTAGGACAATTTGGTAGAGGACAAATGGTTCCTGAATTTGAGCAAGCAGCATTTAATGCAGAAGTAGGAACTATTACTGAACCGGTAAAATCACAATTTGGATATCATATAATTAAAGTAGATAATAAAACAAGTGAAGAATATTCATCATTAGATGAAGTTAGAAATGAAGTTAAAAGACAATTAACGGCTTTAAAACAACAAGAAGTATATTTAAATAAAGCAAAAGATTTAAGTCAAGAATACAAGGTTGAAAAATTTTATTAAAAATTTGTTATTAGATTTATAATATAAAAAAATTTAGCACCA
>DUUN01000158.1 GCA_012841535.1 Gallicola sp.
CAGGTACTGGGAAAACATGGACTGCTATTTATTCGGCTAAACAATTATATGAATGTCATCCTTGTCTAATAGTTATAGCTGCTCCATATAAACATTTAATAAAACAATGGGAGGAAGATGTTGTAAAAGTTTTTCCAGATGCCAAAATAATCTTAGTTTCATCAGAAAATCCCCAATGGGAGAATGAAATAGCAAATAACATTATTATTCAACAGTACAAGCCTTCGCATCAAATAATAATAATTACTACTATCCCATCATTTAATTTAGACAGATTTGAAAAAATATTAGATAAATCAAAACAAGAAAAATTATTGATAGTTGATGAAGCACATAGATTCAATAAGAGGACACAAAAAACAAAAGATAGATTTAATTATATGTTGGGACTTAGTGCAACGCCTGTTAATTGGAAAAATATTGAAGAAGGTAAAGAATTAGTGGAATATTTTGGGGGACAAGTTTATACCCTAACTATTGATAAAGCTTTAGAAAAAGGTTTTTTGGTACAATATTATTATTATCCGCTTTTTGTACATGCTACAAAAAATGAAGAAGTAGCATTTACTAATTTAACTCGCCAAATAATGGGTTGTTTCTCGCCGAATGGTCAAGTAATAGATAAGGAAAGGTTAATGAAATTAACACGAGCTAGATTAAGAGTTATTGCAATGGCCGAGGAAAAACAATTAAATATAGGGCAATTATTAGATGCTGTTAAAGATAAGGATTATTTTATAGTTTATTGTGGTGATGGAAAAGTTGATGATGATGAGGACGGAAGTATAAAACATTATGATTTTGTGAAAAAACATTTGGATGAAGCAAACATTAGAACAAGCCAATTTACAGCTACTGAAAGCATGGCAAAAAGAATGGAATTAATTGATATGTTTAATAACAACGAAATATCATCTTTAGTTGCTATTCGTTGTTTGGATGAAGGAATTAATATACCATCCATACGAAGTGCTTTAATTTTGGCTAGTAAAGATGATTATCGTGAATTTGTGCAAAGAAGGGGTAGAATATTAAGAAAATATCCCGGTAAAAAATTTGCTAATATATATGATGTTATTGTTTTACCTAGTGCAGATATGAGTAATTTTGCTAAAATAGAGTTGCGAAGATTTTATGAATATGCCAGATTGGCAATTAATAAAGAGGAAATGTTGTTAAAATTAAATGATTTATTATCTTTTTATAACTTGTCTTTAGAAGAAGATATAATTTTATATACGGAAACAGAAATGGAGGATTTTTTAGATGAATAATGAAAATGAACTTGTTGAAAAAATGATAAGAATTGTTGAAGAATTTGTTCGCGAATATGATAAAGACCAATTTGACGAAAATAAACAAAATGCTTCAAACAAATTTATTGCGACTAAAATTATTACAGAATTAGATAAGGTGATAAAAAATGAAAATTAAAAAGATAGAATATGAAAATTTTAGAAATTTTAAAACAAGAGGTTCAGTCGAATTTTCAACTGATGGTACAGTCACGCTTATATATGGTACTAATGGTACTGGTAAAACTACATTTCATCAATTATTTCGTTGGATAATATATGGGAATGTTAAGTTTAATAAAACCACAAATGATATAATATTATATAATTTAGATTTAGAAAGTAAAAGCAGTATTAATGATCAATTTTCTGTTTTCGGGAAAATTGATTTTGAATCAGATAATCAGGAATATTCAATGAGACGTGAGTGGGTATATAAAAAAAAAGAAAATGGTGTCAAACGTCTATCTACTGAATTTTCTATTGTGAGAAAAACTTCTAATTTAAACTGGGAAAGAGTGAATAATCCGGATGAATTTGTTGAACAAATTTTACCATCAGGATTGTCTGAGTATTTCTTCTTTGATGGGGAAAGTATGATTTCCGATTTAAAATTAAAAGGAAGAGATTCTGCCGCAAAATTAAAAGAAGCATTATATTTAATTTTGGGTTTGAATGTTTATGATAAAGCTAGCAAAGTAATCGGAAACGAAACTCAACGCACATCTGTTTTAGGTATGCTTACCTTGAGCAAAACGGACAAAGGCAGTGGTCTAGAATTAGAAACATTAGGATTAAAATATCAAAGTGCATTAGATGTGGAAGAAAATTTAAAAGATAATTTAAAAGAATTAAATAAACAAATAAAAGATAAACAAGACTATATTAATGAATTGTCTGAAAAAATAGGAAGTGCAAAATCACAAAAAGAGTACAATGAGCAGAGAAAACAACATCAACAACACAGAGATGACTACTTGAAAAATGTTCAGGATAATTATTATTTATTCGGTGAAGTTATGATAGAATCTTTTCCCAAATTATTTTTATCAACAGCAACAAAACGTGCAGCTAAGGTAATAGAGACTCAAAAAAACATGAAAAAATTAGTATATGGTGTTGATGTTCCATTATTAGATGCGTTATTGAAAGAGGAAAAATGTATTTGTGGAAATGTAATTACAGAAAAAGAAAGAAAAGAATTAACCGAATTATATAAACAATTACCACCACATGGCTATGCTAGTTTATATAATAATTTTACATTAGTTGCTAAAAACTGGGGCAAAGAATATTCCAGAGAAAAGGTTGAGAGATACATATTGGGAGCCGCGGATAATATGGAAAAAGCTCAAAAAGAAGAACTAGCTATTTCTGAAATAGACAAAAAGCTTAAGGAAGATAAAAAATTTGAAAAATATGTTGATGACCGAATTATAGCTGAATCTGAATTAACTGAATTAATTCGAGAAAAAGTTCCCGAATGCTCAAAATCACTTAAAAGTGCACAATTACTAGTAAAAAAACTTTTTAATGACATTAATGTAATAAGTGCGGGGATGGATGCTAATAAAACAATAGATCTAAAAATTAAAATTATGAAATCTGTAAAAGATCATTTTGATATATTATTATTAGAAAAAGCAAGTGAATATAGCAGAAAACTCCAAACAGCAATTCAAGATTTAATTGACCAAATGTTAGAAGCCACAAGAACTGTTGATATAAGTAGTGATTTTACTTTAAGGGTGTATGATAGTCATGGCGATGAATCAAAATCTGAGGGACAATTTGCTACTGTTTCTTTTGCATATATAGGTGGAATTTTTAAAGTTTTAAAAGAGGAAAAAATTTTATCTAATAAAGAATATCCTTTAGTATTAGATGCTCCTTTTTCAAAATTGGGTAAAGAGCCACGTCAAAAAGTTGTTGACATAATTCCTAACTATGCACCTCAAATTATAATTTTATCTAAAGATGATTTACATGAAGTTTTTCAACAGAATCAAATTGGTAAAGTATACACCATAACTAGTAATGATGAGCAAAATATATCTGAAATTAGGGAGGGTTATTTATGGTAATAACGAAAGATATTATCTTAAGAGGAACAGTTTGGAGGCAAACTTTGGAAAGATTTTCAAATTTTTGGCCAAAAGATGCTCAACCCATGTATAATTTATATGCATTGAGTATTTCGGTTGGAATTATGTATGATAAACAAGTAGAAAATTTAGAATACGATGAAGAAAAAGATCAACCAATTAATGTTCCTAGAACAGTATTGCAACGTCATAATTCGGATTTAGATTTTATGTTTCAAACTGCAATATTAACATCTAAGTTGGTTTCTTATTCTGTTGAAGAAAGATTAAAATTAGCTTTTGATACTAAATGTGATATTGAATTTGATACTTTTGATTTTTTAACAAAGTTTTCCAATTTTGGTATAAATAAATTATATGAAATTTCTAATGATCAGCCATTAGTTATGATGGAGGAATTAAAAAAATTCTTAGCTTCATCAGTTGAAGGATATAATTATGAGATGAATAAAATTACCGATGAAGAACTCGGATTAGAAAATTTCACTGAGGAAGATATATCCGTTTTAATTGAAGATTTATCTAAATTAAAATAACAACTATAATTGACAAAATAATATAAAAATAGTATACTTGAGTATATACTTAAGTATACTATTTTATTGGAGGTCCTTATGAGTTTTAAGTATAATTTTTCTGCTGTTAGAGGAATTCAAGCTAAACGAGAATATTATATAACTATGATACCTATTAATTTATTAAGCAAATTATTTGTTAATCAGGATGATTATATTTCACCAGAATTTCGTGCACAAAGATGTATAAATGAATATAGAATCCCAGAAATGAAAAGTTATATTTTAGATAATTTAGAAAGTTATGTTTTTTCCGCACTTTCAGCATCTATAGATGGCGATTTTAAATTTATTGCTAGCGAAAAAAATTCGAATATTGGAATTTTAGAAGTAGATATGCATGCTGTTTTTTTAATTAATGATGGTCAACATCGTAAGACTGCTTTGGAAGAAGCATTAAAGGAAAATCCGGAAATTGGTGATGAAACTATATCTGTCGTTTTCTTTAAAGACGAAGGATTAAAAAGATCTCAACAGATGTTCGCAGACTTAAATAAACACGCAGTCAAATCTACTATGTCATTATCTACATTGTATGATAATAGGGATGAATTTGCTAATATAGTTAAATATGTAATAGACAATAACTCATTTTTGAATAAATATATTGATAAAGAAAAAGACATTTTAGGAAAAAACTCATTGAGATTATTTACATTAGCCAATTTTTTAAGAGCAAACAAAAAAATCGTAAGAGAATACGATGATGTTAATAAAACTAAAGAATTTTTGCTAAATTATTGGACTATTTTACTTCACAACATTGATGAGTTTAAGTTGTTAGAAGAAAAACTTCTTTATAAAAAAGATTTAAGAGAAGATTATATTTTAACTTTATCTGTCACATTGCAAATATTTGGTCGTTTGGGTAAAACATTTTATGATAATCATTTAGATTTAGAAATTCTAAAGAAAATTAAAAAAGTAGATTGGACAAGATCTAATCCAGAATGGACAAATAGAATAATTAACGAAGTTGGTAAGATTTTAAATAGTGAAGATGCAATAATTAAAGGTACTAATTTGGTAAAACAAAAATTGGGGATTAAATTAACTCGTGAAGAAGAGGTAAAAGAAAATGAAATATAATAATAACTTTCCAGAATTCGAGCAAGTAATAGAAGAAATAAAATTGGTTTACTTGCATGATAATAGACCTTGGATAATAGGATATAGTGGTGGTAAAGATTCTACATTATTAGTATCATTAGTAATCGAGGCAATTAATAAAATTCCAAAAGATAAGAGAACAAAAGATATTTTTGTTGTTAGTTCCGACACTGGTGTAGAGAACCCTATAGTAGCAAGACATATGCATTATTCTTCAAATAAAATAAATGAATTTTCACAAAAACATAATTATAACATTAAAGCTGAAATAATTTATCCAGAAATAACTAAATCATTTTGGACTCTTGTTATAGGATTAGGATATCCCACTCCTGAAGCTCCTGGTTTTAGGTGGTGTACTGACAGATTAAAAATTAACCCTATGAATAA
>DUUN01000844.1 GCA_012841535.1 Gallicola sp.
AATTTTATAAATTCAGCAATAATATATTTATTTCAAGGCACTTCAATAAATAAAGTGCCTTGAAATATACTGTAAGGGGGGGGAAGAATTAATGAAAAATGAAAAATTTAAAGAGCTGTTAATGGACTGGAGACGATATTTACATGAAAATCCAGAAACAGCCTTTGAAGAAGTCAATACTGCAAGATTTGTAAGTGAAAAATTAAAAGAAATGGGCTATGAAGTAGAAACGGGTGTTGGGAAAACGGGAGTAGTTGCTAGTCTAACAGTCGGTGATGGAAAAGAGATTATTGGAATTCGTGCTGATATGGATGCAATTAACATGGAAGAAAAAACAAATTTTTCTTATATTTCTAAGATACAAGGAAAAATGCATGCATGTGGACATGATGGACATACTGCTACACTGTTAGGAGCAGCAAAGCTAATTTCTGAGAGAAAGAATTTCAATGGTACTGTAAGACTGATTTTTCAACCAGCAGAGGAGCCTGGAAAAGGAGCTCAAGCAATGATTGATGATGGATTTTTTGAAAGATTTCCAATAGATGAAATATATGGTCTACATAATATGCCATCTATACCTGAAGGTAGAATACATACTCGTTCAGGAGGAATTATGGCAAGTGAAGATAATTTTGTAATTAAAATAAAAGGAAAAGGCTCACATGCTTCTAGTCCTCATCTTGGGGTTGACCCATTAGTAATAGCATCACAAATTATTTTAGTGCTACAGACTATCGTATCTCGGAATATAGATCCTCTAAAACAAGCGGTGATATCTTGTACTGAATTGCATACTGATGGTGTTCATAATGCAATTCCATCTAATGTAGTAATTTTAGGAGATACTAGAAGTTTTGCTACTGAAATACAAGAACAAATTGAAACAAGAATGAGAAGTGTGTGTGAATCAATATGTGAAATGAATGGTGCAGGATGTGAATTTGAGTATACACATGAGTTCGCTCCAACCATTAATTGGGAAGAACCTGTAAAATTAGCAGCTAAAGCGGCTAGAAATATAGTTGGCGATGAAAAAGTAGATGATAATTGCCAACCATGGATGGCTTCAGAGGATTTCGGTAAATTTTTACAACATGTACCGGGATGCTTTTTGTTCTTAGGAAGTGCTAAAAGTGAAAAAGTTGATGAAAATATACCACTTCATAATTCATTGTATGATTATAATGATAATGTATTAGAAATAGGAGCTGAATTTTTTGCAGAATTAATACGATTACGACTCCCAAAAAAAGATTAGCTAATTCATTATATTTAGGAGTGATATGAATCGTTATACTATTTGGAATATATTTAAGGAGGGATAAAATTGGATATTAAAAAGGAAATTGATTTACTTAAAGATGAACTTATTGCATTAAGAAGAGATTTTCATCAACATCCTGAATTAGGATTTCAAGAGTTCAGAACAGGAAAAATTGTAGCAGATTATTTGGAAAATCTCGGGATTGAAGTTCAAAGAAATGTTGCACAAACAGGGGTAGTTGGATTATTAAGAGGAAAA
>DUUN01000077.1 GCA_012841535.1 Gallicola sp.
AAGTTAGGAGAAAAATTTAGCTTAAAGAGGAAAAAATGATACATATATATAAAAAAGGAATTAATGAAAATACATTATTATTGCTCCATGGTACAGGTGGTGATGAAACCGATCTACTTGAAATTGGTAAAATTATTGATAATGAAGCTAATATATTAAGTGTTAGAGGAAGTGTTCAAGAAGGTGGGATGAACAGATTTTTTAGACGTTTACGCCCAGGTGTCTTTGATATAGATGATTTAGAAAAAAGAACTAAAGAACTTTATGAATTTATAAATGAAGCAAGAAAAAAATATGGATTTGAGCGAAAAAAAGTTATAGCAGTAGGATACTCTAATGGTGCTAACATTGCTGCAAGTATGCTATTTTCAATTAAAAATGCAATTTCTGGTGCAGTCCTACTGAGACCAATGATGCCAAGAAGAGATAAAGAATTAGTTGATAATGATAATACAAAAGTATTTATTGCTGCAGGTACTCATGATAGTATTTGTCCACCCGAAGAATCTAAAGAACTAGCAGTTTATTTAGAATCTAAAAATAAAGAAGTAAGATTAGAGTGGATAAATGCGGATCACCGCCTAACTTATGATGAATTATTAGTTATAAAAGATTGGTATCTTCAAAGTTTTAAATAAAAAGAAACTGTAAAGAAATAAATATAAAAATATAGAAAAAAGTCTTTAAGAAAGAATAAATGAATCTCTTCATGCTGTGAATTATCAAGTTGAAGAAAATCAATGGAATATAAACTGCTTTGGTAATATATACGCTTTTAATGAAATAATTAAATTTACTTGACAAAGAAAGGGATTATTTTATTAAATAAATTAGGTAAAAGATTGCCTGGATTTTTCATTAATGGGTAAATGTATTGGGTACGAAATTATATCAAAATGTTCGCCCTAACACATATTGGAACGACAGTGTCAATACATTAACTATCAACGTTATCGTATATAAAAAGCTAAGACATTTAATTTCTTAGCTTTTTTGTTTATCTTAAGAAAAAAAGTTTACAAATTTTCCATCAATTTTATTTTCTTACGCATCTTTGATGAGAGCAAGTTCAGCTTCTCTCTTTTTAAACAAATATTTGATTAAGAGATAGCATGGAATAGCCAGTATTACCATAATAATTGACCAAAATTGCGAGGGACTAATACTTCCAACAAACTGTCCCCGCCCATCACCTCTTAAAAACTCAATAAAGAATCTCCAAGCTCCGTAACTAGCCAGGTAAATAGGAAAGTTATATATAAATCCTTTCTTAACAACTAAATAAAACATAATTCCAAACATAATAAACAAAATTATTGCTTCGAACAATTGAGTTGGATAACGAAGGCCAGAATATTGTGAATCAGGAGGAAAGTTAATTGCTAAAAAATGAAAAACATCTGTCTCATGCGGATGTCTTCCATTACAACATCCTGCAAAGAAACAACCAACTCTACCAAAAGCATGAGCAACAGCAATACAACATGGAACAATTGATAATATATCAACAATTCTTCCCGTTAGACTCTTTCTTCTAATCACATAAATAAAGATAAAGATTGAGGCTCCACCAATTAATCCGCCTAAAAATGTTATTCCACTATTGAATAGATCAAAAGTCCCAGGAACACTTCCTCCTTCAATATACTCATATACTGCTTGGAATAAGGCGGCCGTGAAGAAACCGAAGACCACAGCAATACAGCCAGTTATTTCTATAAAATCCATAAATTTAGCATCAATCTTTTGTTTTTTTCCTAAAAATCGGAGAACTAAGAAACAAACAAGAATGCCCACAGCGATACAAATACCATATAAGTTTACATATTCTCCAATAAATGTTCTGTTGTACATATCCTTCCTCCTAAATTAAACCAAATAATAGCAATGATAGTTCTTTTATTATACTACATTTTTCAAAGATAAAAAAGTTTATTTCGGAGATGTTTCCTTTTAAAAAGAAAGATGAAGAAGTTTAAGCAATCTAATAGGTGTATAGTTCAAATGTTGAGTAGCTTTTTTCAAAACCGTAGATTAGGGTTTGAAACCTTCTCCCCCTGGGATCATGGCAATCGCGGAGAAGTCGCTCATATAATAGATTATCAGGAGTAATAAGTTAGATTGCATTTATGGGGTAAGAACTTTTTTGGAATATTATTAAAATGGTCGCTCTAATATATATTAGAACGACAGGTTTAGATTCTATAAAAAACTTATGATTTAACTCCTTTGAATTACTTGTATTTTCAGATACAATTAATAAGACGATAAATTATTACTTTTGCGAGGACGATAGTTTATGGAAGATAATCAAATATTGCTTAATAATATAGATAAAGTTCATACTGCTGAGATGGGTATTATTAGAATTAAGAAAAATCTAAAATTAGAAGCTAAAGATGTTCTTGAACATTGTAAGAATAAAATTTTAAATAAAAATTGTAATATCTATAAACGAGGAAAAAATTGGTATTGTGAAATTGACGATATAAAAATTACTATCAATTCGTATAGTTATACAATTATAACAGCACACATTAAAAAATAAATTTCAAGTTGTAAAGTTTACTGTAGTGAAATTAATCGTTATACCATAATATAACGAACGCACTAAAGTTTACAGTTAAGTATGCTTAACATAATCGGGATAGGCTACAATATTTTCAAGCCTTTTTTTATGCGAAAATAGGGAAAAATCCCTTTTTTGATTTCAAATAAAAGTTTATCGTTAAATCTTATTGAGTAATCTATAGCCTTTTAATTATGGATTAACTAAAACACAAAAGGGTAATGAAAACATGAATGGATGATAGAAATTCAAAAATTACAAACTTTTTGGATAAAAAAACGTAAAATTAGCAGCATTTTATGATACTGTTTATCTAAAAAATTGTTAGTGGGGATAACGAGGGATATGGATTTTTATTTAAGAAATGGTAATATAGACGATACCGAACAAAAAGGTTTGCACATTTTACTTCAATGAGCTCGTTGAAACTTTATAGTATTACTTGCTGAACTTTTAATGTATAATTCTGAATTTAATCAACATAATGAATATCCAGACAATTAAATAGTCATTAAAGATTTATGGTTTTATAAATTTAAAAATAAAAGCTGTAACTAATATTAGCAAAATATTCCAATCTATTTATTGTCTTTCAATCTTCACAATGTTATAATGAAATTGTACAAAGGGGATGGCTAAGATAATAAGTTTTTGGTTTAGCCCTTAATATCAGGAATTCTTTAAAACATTAACCGTTTCTCTTTTAAATTTAAATTAGGAGAAAAATTCTATGGCTAACTTAAAAGCAACCAAAAGTAAACTTCTTGATAGCGATGTAAGAGTAATTTATTTACCTCCAGCTACAGTAGCAAGTATTCATTTTATAGGGAATGCTCCAGAAATTAACACTGGAAATTTACTGAATCAGTTTATTGAAGATACAAAGTTGTATAAGGTAAAACCAGATTTCAGACATTATGGGTTCAATAACCCAAATGGAATTCTGCCTGGTGGAAGTGATCATGGCTATGAAAGATGGGTTACTATACCTGATGATTTTGAAGTTCATCCGCCGTTTGTAAAGAAACATTTTGAGGGTGGTTTATATTGTGCTCATACGATTTTTATGGGAAATTTTGATGAATGGTTTAAATTACTTGATTGGGTTCAAAACAGCATTCACTATGAACTTGATTTTAAAAGTGAAATTCCTGAGACTGAGTGTTTAGAAGAACATTTAAATAGTATAAATAAATATAAATGCTCTCCTGACGATAACACTATACAAATTGATTTATTGTTACCCATTAAAGAAAAAGCAAGATAAAATAACTAATTAGAGAGGGTTTTAGCATGTATAAAACAAAAAGTACAATAATATTTTTTCTGGTATCTTTAGTAGTTTTCTTGTCGGCCTGCGGAGGGCAAAGATATCTCTCATATGAAGAA
>DUUN01000587.1 GCA_012841535.1 Gallicola sp.
AAAAATATATATTAAATAGTAGTGAAGTTATCTAAAAAACATAAACCTTGTTAAATAGCTGTTTACAGGGAGGGGAAAAGAAAGAATATTATAAGTTAAACACATAATTAACTAAGATTTATGTCGGTTTTATGCTTTTAAGCAAATATGGAAATAGCTAAATAATATTCATATATCTATATCATTTGAGCGGAAATTAACAATGATTTCATTAAGATATAATAGATTAAAAAGATATTGTCAAACTACTTGGAATTCTGGTATAATAACTTTGTGAATCAATAAGCTTTTATAAGAGGAGGTTTATCTTGAACAACCCAGAGAAGATTTTGGAAATAAAAAATATGCATACAGCATTTAGAATAAAAGATGAGTATTATGATGCTGTTGATGATGTTTCCATAGATCTATACAGAAATGAAATACTTGCCATAGTTGGTGAGTCAGGTTGTGGAAAAAGTACATTAGCAACAACGGTAATGGGACTACACAACTTAAATTATACAAAAATAAGTGGAGAAGTTAACTTTAAAGGCAGAAACTTAGTGGGAATAAGCGAAGAAGAATATAATAAAATTCGTGGTGGGGAAATAGGAATGATATTCCAAGATCCATTAGCATCTTTAAATCCACTAATGAGAATCGGAGAACAAATAGAAGAAGCCTTATTTTATCATACTGATTTAGATAAGGAAGGAAGAAAGAAAAAAACTTTAGAATTATTAGATGAAGTTGGAATTATTAATCCGGAAAGAACTTACAGACAATTTCCTCATCAGCTTTCAGGAGGAATGAGACAAAGGGTTATTATTGCAATAGCACTTTCATGTAACCCGGAAATATTAATAGCAGATGAGCCAACAACAGCTCTAGATGTTACCATTCAGGCTCAGATTTTGGACTTAATGGAAGATTTACAAAAAGAAATTAATGCAGGAATAATGTTAATAACTCATGATTTGGGAGTAGTATCTCAAACTGCTGACAGGGTAGCAGTAATGTATGCAGGAGAGATTGTAGAAATTGCTCCAGTAGAAGAGTTATTTAACAATCCAAAGCATCCATATACGAGAAGTTTATTAAACTCTATTCCTCAAATGGATAATGACGAGGAAGAACTACATGTAATTCAAGGAATTGTACCATCATTGAAAAACTTACCAAGAGAAGGTTGTAGATTTTCCAGTAGAATACCTTGGATTCCAAAAGAGGCACATGAAAAATCACCTAAGATGCATGATTTAGGAAATGGTCATTTTGTAAGATGTACTTGTTGGAAAACTTTTCATTTTGAAGATGAAAAGGAGGTAAATTAATGGCTTTTTTAGAAATTAAAGATTTGAAGGTCCATTTTCCTATAAGGGGAGGATTTTTCAATACAATACAAGACTATGTTTATGCTGTTGATGGTGTAAATATGGTAATTGAAGAAGGAAAAACCTATGGGCTAATAGGTGAGTCAGGTTCAGGGAAATCTACAATTGGAAAAGCAATAGTAGGTTTAGAAAAAATAACATCTGGAAAAATTATTTATAATGGTAAAGATGTTACAAAAATTAAAGACAGGAAAAACACGGATTATAAAAGTGATATTCAGATGATATTTCAAGATTCTATGTCTAGTTTGGACCCAAAAAAAAGAGTAGTAGATATACTTGGCGAACCTTTGCGAAATCTAGAAAAAATGGACAAACAAAAAGAACAAAGAAGAATTAAAGACCTTTTAGATATTGTTGGTATGCCAAGCGATGCTATTTACAAATATCCCCATGAATTTTCAGGTGGACAAAGACAGAGAATTGGAGTTGCAAGAGCAATAGCTTGTAAGCCAAAATTAATTATAGCAGATGAACCGGTATCTGCCTTAGACTTATCTGTTCAGGCACAGGTATTAAACTATATGAAGGAAATACAGAAAGCTTTAAATATTAGTTACATATTTATTTCACATGACTTAGGTGTCGTAAAACATATGTGTGATTATATAAATATAATGCATAGAGGAAAGTTTGTAGAAACTGGTAATAAGGAAGATATTTACAAACATCCAGAACATATTTATACTAAACGATTAATAGCTGCAATACCTGAAATAAAGCCATCAGAAAGAGATGAGTTAAGAGAGAGAAGATTAAAGGTAGAAAAAGAATTTTTAGAAAAAGAAAAGTATTATTACGACAGTAAAGGTAAAGTGTATGATTTAGTTAAATATAATGATACACATTATGTTGCTGAAAAAAAGGAGGTAGCTAAATAATGTGGAAAACAATATTAAAAAGATTTTTAGTAATGATACCTCAACTATTTTTATTAAGTGTAATAGTATTTACTTTGGCTAAATTTATGCCAGGAGATCCTTTTACAGGACTTATTAAACCGGATACGGACCCTGCAGCAATTGAAAGACTTAGGGAAGAAGCAGGTCTTAATGATCCTATTCATATTCAATATATAAACTGGGTAAAAAATGCTATTCAAGGTGATTTAGGAAAAAGCTATACTCAAAATTTACCTGTTACTAGAGTAATAGGCGAAAGAGTAGGAAATACTTTTTATCTTTCACTTTTAACAGTAGTAATAATGTATGCAATAGCAATACCGTTAGGAATAATAGCCGGTAAACGGCAAGGTAGTTTAGCAGATAAAGCCATAACTACCTATAACTTTATCGCCTTAGCCATACCTGGATTTGTATTCTATCTGATTATTTTATTAATATTTGGTTATAGATTAGGTTGGTTTCCAACAGGTGGGTCAGTTTCAACAGGAACAGATCCTGGCACAATAGCTTATTTCTTTGACAAGTTATACCATATGATTTTACCAGCTTTAGCAACTGCAGTACTTTCAACAATTAGTACAATTCAATACCTAAGGTCAGGAATAATAGATGCTAAAAATCAAGACTATGTTAGAACAGCAATAAGTAAAGGTGTTCCTATGAAAAAGGTATATAGCAAACATATTTTAAGAAATTCCATACTTCCTATAGCAGCATTTTTTGGATTCCAAATTACAGGACTTCTTGGTGGAAATATAATGGTAGAATCTGTATTTGCATATCCTGGTATGGGTCAGTTATTTATGAATTCAGTAACATCTAGAGATTATGCGGTTTTAACATCACTAATACTACTTTATGGACTATTATCCTTAATAGGTAGCTTACTTTCAGATATTATATTAAGCATAGTGGATCCAAGAATAAGGATAGAATAGGAGGGAGTTATGGAAAAAAATCTTAGAGTAAACGAAAAGGAAACAATAGAAACTCCTTCTTGGACGAAAACCTTAGTAAGAGAATTTAAGAAAGATAAATTTGCAATGATTTCACTAGTAATCTTAATTTTAATGTGGGCTACAATATTTATCGGTGCAGTTGTTTTGGATCAAGAAGAAGTAATGAAAGTTGATGTAATGGCTTCTTATTTAAGACCGGGAGAAGAAGGATATATACTTGGAACAGACCAAGGCGGTAGGTCTATAATGGGACAGTTAATAATTGGAGGTAGAAACTCTGTTGTTATAGGAGTTTGTATTACAGTTATTACGACTGTTATTGGTATAATAGTTGGTTTAATAAGTGGGTTTTTCGGTGGAAGAGTTGACAACTTTATAATGAGAATTATAGATTTTATTGGTGTTTTACCAATGTTAATGATAGTTATAGTACTTGTAACAATTGTTCCAAAATATAATGTATTTTCATTTGTCGTAATTATGTCTTTGTTTAACTGGGCAGGACTTGCTAGACTGACTAGAAGTTTATCCTTAACAGAGGCAAGAAGAGATTATGTTAGTGCTTCAAAGACTATGGGAACAAATAAACTAAAAATAATGTTAACTGGTATTTTACCAAATATTAGTTCAATTATTATAGTAAATTCAACTTTGAATTTAGCAGGAAATATAGGAATAGAAACAGGATTAACCTACTTAGGCTTTGGTTTACCAGTTGGTACACCAAGTTTAGGAACATTAATAGGATATGCTAAATCACCGGAAGTTATAGCCGATAGATTATATGTATGGTTGCCTGCTGCAATGGTAATTTTAGTTATGATGATCTGTATTAACTATATTGGCCAAGCAATAAACAGAGCGTCAGATGCAAAACAAAGATTAGGTTAATAAAGTTTATAATTGCAGTAGCAATTTAAAATAAAAATATTAGGAGGAATTATTATGAAAAAGGGATTAAAAATATTAGCGTTAAGTTTAGCGTTAGTAATGACCCTAGTAGCTTGTGGAGGAAAGAATAACGATGCAAAAAAAGAAACTGGAGGAAATGGCTCAGCAACAGGAGCAGAAACTACAAGTTTTGGAACCGTAGCAGATCATGGTGGAGAAGCTATAGAAAATGGAGTAGTAAGAATTGGTGTAGTAGCAGATTCTCCTTTTACAGGTGTTTTTAGTAATTATTTCAATCAAGTTGTAACAGATCAAATATTGACTGGTTATATAACACAATCAATGAAAATAAAAGCAGATGGAGATATAAGAGATGAAGATGAATTCCATACTTTTAAATTTGATCAAGAAAAGAAACAGTTTATTATGACTATAAAAGATACTTTTAAATGGTCAGATGGTACTCCAGTAACATCTAGAGATTTTGCCTTTGTATATGAAATAGTTGGTCATCCAGATTATAGTGGAGTTAGATATGATTCTAAAATGCAAAATATAGTAGGAATGGAAGAATATCATAATGGTGAAGCAGAAACTATATCAGGAGTAGAAACTCCAGACGATAAAACTCTTATTGTAAACTTCAAAGAGTTTTCACCTAGTATACTTTGGGGAGCTGGTATTGCTTATACTCCAGAACCTTACCATTATTTAAAAGATATACCTGTTAAGGAAATGGCTTCTCATGATAAAATTAGAATAAATCCTTTATCTTGTGGACCATATGTTATTACAAAAGTGGTACCAGGAGAAAAAGTTGAATATAAAAGAAATGAGCATTACGGTGCAGAAGTTAAAAATGAAGGTCTAGTAGCTGAAATTATATCATCAGCCAATGTGCTTTCAGCAATGAAAAACGGTAAATATGACTTATATACATCTATTCCAGGAAATATTAAAAACCAAGATTTAGCAAGTTTAGAAGGTTACACTACATTACAGTATCCAAGTAATTCATTTTTAGGAATAGGATTTAAATTAGGTAAATGGAATGCAGAAAAAAATGAAGTAGAAGTAGATCCAAATGCTAAAATGGCAGATGTTAATTTAAGAAAAGCAATGGCTTATGCATTAGATATTGATGCAATCTGTGATATGTTCTATGAAGGATTAAGACAACATGCTAATTCAACAATCATTCCTAAAAATGTAAGTTTCTATGATCCAAATGCAGAAATGTATGATTATAATCCTGAAAAAGCTAAAGAAATATTAGATGAAGCAGGTTACAAAGATGTTGATGGAGATGGTTTAAGGGAAGATCCTAATGGGGAAAAATTAACTATTAATTATGCAGCTATGTCTGGTGGAGAAACTGCTGAGCCAGTAGCAACAGCATATGTACAATGGTGGAATGAAATAGGTTTAGATGTACAGTTATTAGATGGAAGATTACATGAGTTTAATTCATTTTACGAAAGAGTTCAAGCTGATGACCCAGATATAGATGTTTATCTAGTTTCATGGGGTTATGGTACTAATCCAGATCCATCAGAAACATATTCTAAATATGCACCTTTCAATCTTCCAAGATACACTGATGAAAAAATAGAAGAAGCTTTAGCACACATAACTAGCAATGAAGCATTCGATAGAGATTATATGGTAGAAGGATATAGAATGTTTGACAAAGCTATATTCGATTCAGTTCCTGTAATACCAACAATGTTTGTAGAAGAAAGAGAAGTTGTTAACAAGAGAGTTAAGTTCTATGATGTAACACCTTCAACTAATGAAAAATTAAATGACTTTGGTATTAAAGATATAGAATTAACAGCAGACAAACCTGCAAAATAATAAAATTATAAAGTACATAGGATAACCTCCTATGTACTTATTTTTTAACAATTATTTTAACAATTATTACAAAAAGATTAAGTTTTATTATTTATCTTGCTATAAAAAAATACTATTGTTATTATAATATAGAGGTTGATTATGAATATTTTAATTATAGAAGATGATAATATAATATTAAGGGAAATTACAAAAAATTTAGAAAAATGGGATTATAAAATTTTTGAAATAAAAGATTTTAATAATATAATAGCTGAAGTTAAAGAATATAACCCAAATCTAATTTTATTGGATATT
>DUUN01000322.1 GCA_012841535.1 Gallicola sp.
AATATGGCCTTTAGTTCATTTCCCTTGGTTAAGTTTCTCATATTTACACTTCCTTATTTTAAAAACATCTCCTATAGTAAGTAAAAGAACTCCAATATTATAAATATAGGAATAAAAATATTTATATTTTACAATATAAAAATAGTTTCATAGGATTTATCATATATTTGTAAATTGGTTTTAATTTCTATTTATGTTTTAATAATAACATAGATATTTCATAGGGAGATTTTATATTTAAAATAATTAATACATATATGACTATTTTTGTTTTTAAATGATAAATATCCTTTATATTAAGAAAATTTTAACTTTAATAATATATAATAGGTAAGGGAGGTTTTAAGATGGAATTAGATTATATAAACAATGAAGATTATTTAGATTTTTATAAAGAGAATTTACTATATATAGAAAAAGCCATGAAAACTATATATGAAATAATAAAGAACAGTGGAGAAGATTATTCTTCTTTTGAAGATAGAAATCCGGTAGAGCATATAAAATATAGGGTTAAACATCCAGAAAGTGCGAAGGATAAATTAATTAAGTTAGAACAAGAGCCTACTTCTAATAATGCTATGGAATATTTACATGATATTTGTGGTTTTAGAATAATTTGTACCTTTATTAGCGATATTGAATTTATTGTAAAAAAAATAAAGGAAATAAAAGATGTTAAAATTGTTGTAGAAAAGGACTATATTAATAAACCGAAAAGCAATGGTTATAGAAGTTATCATATAATAATAATGCTACCTATTGAAATAGATGGGAATATTAAAAATATATATGCTGAGGCACAAATTAGAACTATTGCTATGGACTGTTGGGCAAGTTTGGAACACCAGCTAATGTATAAGAAGGATATTCAAAACAAGGAATTATTTAAAGAAGAGTTAAAGAAATGTGCCGATGAAATGGCTACAACGGATTTAAACTTAGAAACTATAATGTCTTTTATTAAGAATGAAGGAGTATAGTATGAAATTATTATATGCAGAAGATGAGAAACAACTTTCAAGGGCAATATCAACAATACTTGAATATAATGGTTATGAAGTGGATAATGCTTTTGATGGGGAGGAAGCGTTAAATTTAGCAATAAACAATAATTATGATGTAATTATTTTAGATATTATGATGCCAAGACTTGATGGTATAGAGGTACTTAAGGAAATTAGAAATAAAAATATCTCTACGCCGATTATTATGGTAACAGCTAAAGGTGAAAATGAAGACAAGGTTAATGGGTTAGATTCTGGAGCTGATGATTATTTAGCTAAACCTTTTCAAACAAATGAACTAATAGCTAGGATTAAGGCTTTAATAAGAAGAAATAATAAATTTATTGAAACATATAACTTTGGAGATGTTCTATATAATATTGCTGATAGTAAATTGGAAAAAGAAAATAAATCTTTAATTTTAAATAAATTCATTACTAATATAGATGGAAAAATCGAAATTAATCAATTACTTTCAACTTTAAAATACGAAAATAAAGAAGATAATCATTCAAAGATTAAACTGTACATTGCATATATTAATAAAAAATTTCAAGAATTAGAATCGGATTATGAAATTTATGGGGATATAGAATATGGCTTTAAATTGGGAATAAAAAATGTACAGTAGGTTAAGAAGAAATTTCATTGTAATTACAACTATTGCTATTTTGTTTATTTTAGGTTTAACTATATCTACTATTAATATAGTTACTATAAATAGAACAAGAGAACAAGCAGATAAGATGATTTCTTTTTTATATGATCATTATGAGTTAATTGAAATTAAAGATTTAAGAAACATATCGGAAATGTTAAATAGAAATGAGGATTTAGATACTACTTTAGATTCTGTATATAGACAGAGGTTTTTTTATGTAGAATACGATAAAGACAATAATGTGTTAAAGTCAAATACCGATAGAATAGTAACAAAAAACAAAGAGGAAGCTATTGAACTAGCCAATAGAGTTATAAAAAGAAGAAGGACAGAAGGTTATTACGACATTTATAGATACAATATAAAGAAAATAAAGGACGGTAAAATAGTTATATTTTTAGATATATTTGATGAATTACAGTCCCAAAAATCAATACTTAGAACTTCTTTATATATAGGAATATTACTTACTTCCTTAGGTTTGATTATTGTAGCTGTATTTTCAAAGAAAGCCCTTAAACCCTTTATTGACAATGAAGAAAGACAAAAGCATTTTATAGCAGACGCTAGCCATGAGCTTAAGACTCCAATATCTATAATTTCTGCAAACACTGAAATGATAGAAATATTAAATGGTGAAAGTGAGTGGACTGAAAGTACTAAAAATCAACTGGCAAGAATGGATAAGTTAATTAAAAACTTAATAACCCTTTCAAAAACCGATGAAGCTAGTCAAGAGGCTATGGAAAAAATTAACTTGTCAAAATTATTGGTTAATACCTGTAAGGATTTTAAGGGACGGGCAGAAATTGTTGGAAAAACCTTGAAAACTGAAATACAAGATGACATAATGATTTTAGCAGACTATGAGCAAATACAACAGGTAATTAATATTTTAATAGATAATGCTATAAAGTATTCTCAAGACGATAATGTAATTTTGGTTAATTTAAATCGAGTTCGGAAAACTGCTTCAATGAAAATAGGAAATAGAATTAAAAATTTTACTAAGGAAGATGAACAGCAAATCTTCAACAGATTTTATAGGGCAGATGAATCTCGTTCAAGAGATACTGGTGGATTTGGTCTTGGCCTTTCTATTGCAGGAAAGATAATAAAGCTTCATAATGGTAAAATTACAACAACATATAAAAATGAATGGCTGTTTTTCAATGTAGAATTTCCAATAGCTTAAGAACAGAGAAATCTGTTCTTTTTTGTTATAATAATGGTGATTATTATAAAATATATGGTTTTTGTAAATTAATAAATTAGTTTTAAAAAAATCATAGCAGAAATACTAACATTTACTTAAGCTATATTAGAAACAGGAGAAAATATGATTATTATAAGTAATATAAAACTAGGAATAGATGAAGATACTAGTAAAATTAAGGAAAAAATAAAGAAAAAATTAAAAATAAAATATGACGATTTTTCTTATGAGATTTATAGAAAATCAATAGATGCAAGAAAGAAAAACAATATTTTATTTGTCTATCAAGTGCTGGTAAACCTTGAATTATCTGAAAAAAGACTTTCTAAATTAAAGGATAATGATGTAAAAATTTATGAAGAGAAAGTTTTTGAAATAAATCCCATAAGAAAATTTGAAAAAAGACCAATAGTTGTAGGACTTGGTCCTGCAGGGTTATTTTGTGGGTATATGCTTGCTAAAAATGGCTACAGACCAATTATTATAGAAAGAGGAAAAGACGTAGATAGTAGAGCAGACGATATTGAATATTTTTGGGAAACAGGCAAACTCAATTATGAATCAAATGTTCAATTTGGCGAAGGAGGGGCTGGTACTTTTTCCGATGGTAAATTAACCAGCAGATCCAATAATTTTAGAATTAGGGAAGTACTTAAAATATTTGTAGAAAATGGTGCCCCTGAAGAAATTATGATACTGCAAAAACCGCATATTGGAACGGATTTATTAAGAGGGGTTGTAAAAAATATTAGGGAAAAAATTACATCCTATGGTGGTGATGTTTATTTTGAAACAAAACTGGAGGATATTAAAATTGAAAATAATAAAATAGTAGGAATAAAGACCAATAAGGGTGATTTTGAAACAGAGGATTTGTTTTTAGCAATAGGCCATAGTGCTAGAGATACTTTTAAAATGATTTTAAATAGGGGAATAGAAATAGAGAACAAGGCCTTTGCAGTAGGATTTAGAATAGAGCATCCTCAAATACTAATAGACAAATCCCAATATGGAGAATCTTTTGCATCAGCTAAATTATTGGCAGCAGAGTATCAATTAACATATAAATCAAAGGAAGGCAGAGGAGTTTATACTTTTTGTATGTGCCCTGGTGGAAGGGTTATATCAGCATCTTCCTTTAAAGATGAATTATGTGTTAATGGAATGAGTTATCATGCAAGGGATTTAGAAAATGCCAATAGTGCAATTATTGCAAATATCTCTGAAAAGGATTATGGAGAAGAGTTACTGGCTGGAATGTATTTTCAAGAAGAAATAGAAAGAAAAGCCTATGAATTAGGTGGGGGAAAATATTTTGCCCCTGTTCAATTAATAAAGGACTATATAAATGGGATTCCATCAACAGAGATAGGAGATGTGAAACCAAGTTATAAACCTGGCTATAAACTAACGGATTTAAATAGCATATATCCTGAAAGTATAAATGAGGCAATTAAGGAAGCTATAATAAACTTAGATAAAAGATTAAATGGTTTTTCTCTTGAAGATGGAGTTTTAACTGGTGTAGAAACAAGGTCATCTTCACCTATAAGAATATTAAGGAATAAGGAAAATTATCAGTCAATAAACACAAAGGGCCTTTATCCAATAGGAGAAGGTGCTGGATATTCCGGTGGAATAATGAGTTCTGCAGTAGATGGAATAATGGCAGTAGAAAAAATTGTTGGAAAATAAATATAATAGTAGTTTTATTCTCCTATATAATATAAAATTATTTATATAGATTAT
>DUUN01000437.1 GCA_012841535.1 Gallicola sp.
CAATTATAATATAACGTTTTATTATAAGTCAATCAATAATATATAATTAACAATTTCTTTTTCATTATACAGAAAAGGATACACAATTATATATGTATCCTTTTAAATAATCTTTTCTATTCTTTTATAAATTATTAATTTTCTACTAATGTTTATATTTAACTGAAATTGCTTCTTCTAGGAAACTATTTTCTCACTTCTATTTATAATTATATTTCTATATTTTCTCGATGTGATTAAATAGGCTATAAAGTAAATTATTATATATAGTAACAATGTTATTAAAACTATCATCTGTATTTTATTACTGGATATTATTCCAAAACTTAAGGCGAATAATTTTATTATATTAATAACAAAAATATAATGAACTGTTGCTACTAATAAGGGTAGAAAGAAAAATATGGTTATTTGCTTATTAATTGTAGTATTTATTTCATCTTTAGTAAGACCTACCTTGTAGAGTTTTTTAAACTGCTCAGCATCTTCGTACCCTTCTGACAACTGTTTGTAGTAGACTACTATAAGGAAGTTAATTAAGAAAATTATTGTTAAATAAACACCCACTACTACAAAAGGTCCCATTCCAACTTGATCACCTAAATATATACTATTTATATTTATTAAAAACCCCTCACTAGCTACTTCACTAACGGAGTTAATCTTAGAATTCTCTGAAAAATAATCTTCAAAGAAGGCTTTTTTCTCTGCCTTATCACCACTAAGATTATAACTTTGCTCTATGAAATAATTCTGTATTGGAGCGTCATTAACTATTTCTCCTTCCTTGTTTTTAAATCTTCCATCATCTAGTTGGTCATATACAAACTCTTCTTTAATATAGTCAAAATAATCATCTGGAATAACCAATGTTAAATTATAAAAATAATACTCTAAATTTTCATCTTCAGCCAAACTTTCTTCTTTTAACTTAAAATCCTTACCAAAAATATTTATATTTTCCTTAATAGTATTTATAATAGCCTCATAGTCAAATAAATTATTAGCAAGTAAAACAACTTCATCTTCCCTTAATTCTATTTTTTCATCAGCTAATTTATTATAATCGGACATTTTTATTGCACTAATATATGATTGTCCTTCAGATTTATAAATGTCTATAATGTCTTTATTATCTAATCCCGGATAAGTTGCTATTCCTTCCATTACTTCAAATTTTTTAAAATCTTCTATTTCTAGCTTGTTGTTTTTTAAATCTTTTCTAAAAGCACTATCTATATTAGAACTATCAGTTTCATTAAAACTACCATATACAATATCATAAGGCTCTACATTGTAAACAGATCCTACATAGGCTATTATACTCATACAGAGGGTAACTATTATCATACAGCTTAATATACAAATTGTAGCCAGGCTTACAGCATTTTCCTTAATTCTAATGGATAAGTTGGAAATCGCTATAAAATTATTGTTTTTCTTGTATATATTTCTTCTTTTTTTAAAATAATTAAATATTGAAACTATAAGCCCTTGAAATATTAAGTAGGTTCCAATAATAACAAATATAACAGCTACTAATGCTATATATACAAGATTGACTCCGTCTAAGAAAGCGTATTCTACTGCCATAAGGTTACTTGGTTCTAAGATAACTGCAATTATATATCCAATAACTATAAAAATAATTCCAACTATAGCCATTAATACGCTTAAGACGGATTTCCTTTGCACCTTCTTTTTAACATTTAAAATATCAAGTCCATTTTGCCTAATAACCTTGTAACTTGTTAATATAATTGAAGTAAATGTAATTAGGAAAAAAACTATAATTGTAATAATAACAGCCTTTAAACTTAAGGCGGACTTTAAGGTAGACTCAAAATTTAATGCTCTTGAAATTATTAGAAAGTTTAATCTATCCAGTATTATAGAAGAAAATATCCCTATAGTAATACTAACTATGTTAAGAATGATATTTTCAATAAATATTAACTTTTTAATATGCCTTTTGTCCATTCCCAGTAAATCATATACACCATAGTCTACACTTCTTCTTTTATTTAGAAAGCTATTAATATATATATTAAATATTAAGCTCATAACTGCTATAGCCACGGCAGTAATATATAATAGTATTTTCAATGTATTATAGCCGTAATCTAAATTTATACTTTTATTAAAATATAAGTTTAAAGTCAAATAAAAGAAAACTACCGATAAAACTACAGTCAATATATAGGGAATGTATATTTCCTTATTTCTTTTTAAATTGTCCTTAGCTAACTTAAATAACAGTTTCATTTACTCTTCCTTTTCATTCATAACAGTTAAGGTATAGGATATTAATTCATAAA
>DUUN01000270.1 GCA_012841535.1 Gallicola sp.
GCATTTACATTACCTCCTTGAAATATTTGCGGTTGAAATTTTACCGCTTGTTTTGGTTGATTATTTCTTTTTGACAACACGAAAACAATTAAAGCTAATCCACCTATAGCACCAGCAACCAATAATACTTTATTTAATTCTAAATTAACGTTCTTTTTTTCTTCCTTCGTTTCTAAAACTTCTGTTTCGGGTTCGAAACTTCCTGTCGCTTGTAAATTGTCAATTCTATCTTTTATAATCACTTCCTCACCCTCACTATTTAACGGGTTTTCTAAACTTTCTTCTTTGAATGTTTCGTTTTTCTCTTCCCTTGTTTCTTCCTCTTCTTGCTTAAATTCCTCTTTTTCTTCGACATTATTTGCTTGCCATCCCTCCTCTGGTTTTTCTTCTTCTAATTTCTCGGCTTCATCGCCATATAATTTTAGCCAATTATACATTGTAGACATATGCACACCAATTTGTTTCGCATATTCTTGAACCGACAAATCTTGTTTTTTAAAATCTGCTACCGCTTGGATTTTCTGTTCTTTAGTTTTATACATTTTTATATCACCTTCCTAAAAAGCTTCTTGAGTTCATCTCGATAAATAAAACCTAAAAACGTTGCACCGCCTGCAATTCCCAGCCATTTAACATTATTGGATATTTCGCTGATTGCTTTAAAATTAGATTCTGGAAATCTTTCAATAGATTCTATCGTTCTAACTAAAGCAAAACTTGTTGCAATTATTACTGTAGATACTAAACCCAGAACAATTAAACCTGTTGTGCTTATAATAGCACCCGAATAATTTTCCCGCAACCGAACCTGCACAAAAAGTTCATATTCTCGCAAATCTTTCGGCATAACAAAAAACGCGTATTTTGTGCCCTTCGGACGTAAATCAAAAAATAAAATTTCGACTTCCGGCAACCCTGCTTCTATCCCCTTTATCCATTCAGCTACCTTTTGTTGTCGGTTGGTAAAATCGGAATAAATGTTATTATCAATTCCAAACACAAATTCATAAATATACCCCGGTTCCATCTGGATATTGTCAAAAGTTGCTAAAGGTAATTTTTCTCTTTCTTGTTCTTTCCCTCTAACTAATTTTCCTTTTCTATAACCCAAATTTAGAAACCCCCTTTTTCCATATTCTTCAATATAAGCATATCATATAAACAAGAAAAAGACAATCCTTGTAAAAGGATTGTCTAAATTTATAGCTTATCTTTTCTTCTTTTTCTTCGTATAGTTATTACCTCTTCGTATATTTATCGCAGGTTTTTCTTCTTCTTCATCAACTTCACGAACCCGACCATCAGGTAAATATGTGACTCTGCTTGCTTGGATCGTTGTTGCTTTTCTGCGGATTCCTTCTTTATCCTCATAGCTATCTATCTTTATAGTTCCTTCAACGTAAACTAAACGACCCTTTTCTAAATATTGTGCATGATTTTCCGCGGCTACTCCAAAATCAACAACATCTATAAAATCAACTCTCTCATGTTCCCCGTAACCCGTATTGACAGCCAATGTAAATCTTGTATAAGCTATACCTCCGCCGCTATAACTTAACTCTGGATCAGCAACTAAACGACCTACTAAAATTACCTTATTTATCATTTTTTGATTCCTCCATTTTATTTTTAATGTATTCATCCAAAATCCTTCTGACAATTTCACTTTTTGTTAACCCTGTGCTTTTCGCCATACCCTCAATATACTCTAAATGTTGTTTAGTAATGCTATACTGTCTGGTGACAAGCAACCAAATTTCACCTCCTTTAACCAATTCTATTGTAACATAAAGGTTTTTGCTTGTCAAACCCTTTTTAAAAACTTTATTTTTGCAAGTTTATAGCTTGTAAAAACCGTAGAGATGATATATAATGTAGATACAGATTTAAATATGGAGGTTATCAAATTGCCTAAAGAAACAAAAAAACAAAGATTGCAAAGGGAAAGAAGAAACAAAGAAAGAAGGGAAAAATACGACTTCCTTCGGAGTTTGGGTTATACCGCAAAAGAAGCAAGAAAATTACGCCAAAGAAGCTGGGAAAGACTATATAAAGAGCATGGATACGACCCCAAAAAAGTAAAAACCATAAAAAACCTAGAGCATACACCACCAAAAGAAAGATATAAAGATCAGTATCATATGCTAAGGCAAGCAGGTTTTTCCTCGAAACAAGCAAACAAATTCAAATCTAAAAGACCAGAACAAGTTGCTTTTTTAGTCAACGCAAAAATAAAAAGAACACCCAAAGAATTAAAACCTGTTGGTTGGGATTATCACCCTTTCGACAAACATTATCTTGATGATTATGCTTATCGTGTAACCTTCACAGTAGTCTACGATAAACCAGAGCAGGCAACCGAAATTGATAAAGATTTAGATGAAATTCCCGAAGTAGGTTTTCGACAAGAAAAAACTTGGACAATAGTAAGCGACAGACCCCTAACCGCAGATGAAATTATTGATATTATCATGGATCGTATAAACTCAAACGGAAAAAATTACGGTGCTTCATACGTTGAGGAAATATCTGTATATCCCATGATGAGTTATCTAACCTAATCCTTAGGAGGTTTTTTCCCTTGACTATCACAGAAAAAATCGATTGGAATAAAATCCATAAAATTCTCTCTAAAGAACCAAAAATAACAGAGCGAAAAGCACACTATATAAACCCACCTAAAAGACATATTCCCCAAACACCAACCAGAGCAATTTTTTTCGATTCAGAATCAATCGTTCACAAAGATACTTATCAACATGAGCCTTATTTATTGACAGCAAATTTTGTGGACTATACATATAATAAAGTAATTAAAAAAGTTTACGGTTCAGAAAAAGCCCGTCAAAAATCTAAAGATATTATAAATCTAAAAACTTTTTGGTTAGACATAGACAAGTTTGCCCGTCAAAGAGAAACACTCTGGATTTTCGCTCACAATATAGGATATGATTTGCTTGCTACAGGAGGACTTCAAACCCTATTTGAGATTGGATATGTTTCCGTATCCTATCCGTACGAAAACGGAGCAACATTTATTTTTGAGATTGCCAGAAAAAACC
>DUUN01000308.1 GCA_012841535.1 Gallicola sp.
CTCCTTACATAATTCAGGATTTATAATTAATAAGTTATATTCTTGACTAGGTTTTCTACCAGAGCAATACGGACAATTATGATTTCCTTTGCTTCTATTAGAAATAGACTCTTTCCACTCATGGTTTTTTGAACACTTCCACCAAACAACTTCATTAGAATTGGGCACATATTCTTCAGGATTTCTATAATTTTTATCAAAATTCCATTCAGAAGCTAACTTAGGATTTATAACTGATAGATTATAATCCTCTGAAGAAAAATAACCTCTACAAAAAGGGCAATTCCTTCCATAATTTCTATTATGTATTGTTGTTCTCCACTCATGTTTAGGATTTTTACTACATTGCCACCAAACTTCTCTGTGACTATTAGGCATTACATCATATGGAGTTAAATCACCATTTTTAGTTGGATGCCACTCTTTAGCTAATTCAGGATTTTTAGTTGCTAGACAATTAGATGTATTTACCTTTTGATTCGCACAATAAGGGCAACCACTTCCCTGTTGTATACTTGCCCAACTTGTTTCAAATATACCTTCACAATCTTCATTTAAACATTTCCATTTTAAATAACTACTATTATTTTTGTAATCACTACTTAACAATTCTAATAGTTTATTATTTAATTTTAACCACAATTTAATATTCTGAATAGCATATGGATTAGATTTGTGTGTTTTGCGAGGTTTATAATTATACATTAAACTACTTAATAAAACTAAATAATAATAACCTTCACTATCTTTTATTTTTAATTTAGTAGTTATATCAGTATAATTATTATCAATTAATTCATATCCTAAATTATTAATAATTACTTCAACTTTATCATATGTATACTTCTTCATTTTATCTCCTCATTTCTGTAAACAAAAATAAGGAGAGGGGAAGTATTTATCTTCCAAATTCTCCTTCTAAAAATAAATATATTCAATTATTCTTTATCAGAATAAATTCTTTATCTGTATCCGTAGTCCATTACCTACAACAGTTTCACTAATATTCTTAACAAACAATCGAACATACCCTAAATTATTACCCTTAACGATACAAGTATTTACATTACCATCCTGTGCAACAATTTCTGCAAGAGTGGTAGGGGATATACCATCATCTGCTCGCAAGTAAAATATAGAAGTGTCTGCGTATTCAATTCCATTATTTTTAAACACACATGAATAATTACTAGTGTAATTTTTAACAATTGAATTACTTCCTATAATATCAACAGTTAAATTATCCTGTGGCATTTCAATTACATTTATATTAATAGTTTGTGATATATCAATATCACTTGCTAAACTTACAGTAATCGTACAGTTATCAATTATATCTAATGCAGTAACTAATCCATTGGAATCAACAGTACATAAACTATCATCACTGCTAGAAAAAATGAGTGGAGGGGTAGGGGAGATAAGAGTATCATTATCATATACATTCACATCTAATTGTAATGTTGTGGATTGTTGTAAGTCTATTTCTAAACCATTAAGTATTCTGATAGTGTAGTTTGGTAATTGTTGTTCTTTAGGACTATATTCCATTTTTAATACTATTAATCCATTTTCTATAACTTTATTGATATCAACTATTTTGTAATTATCACCAGAAAAATTATAAATTTGATCACGTGCAATATCTTGTGTTATAGAATTATTAGGAATTCGTACAATTATACTTGAATCTGGCACTGAAAAATATTTGTTATCCTCATATCCCATTGAATAGAGTCTAACATTACTGTCTATTGTACATGGAATTTCATATAAAATATGGTTTTTATAAAGTTTAAGGGTGTTGTTGCATAAATACACCTTACCAATATCATAAACTCTTAAGCTCTTATTTACTTCAGTACACAACCATTTACTACCATCAAATTCTAAAATATCACCTGCAAATAATTCATCACCAGGTTTAGTCAAAATGTTTTTTACGAATGAATATTGAGTTTCTACCACATGAATTTCTTTATAATTATTACTACCATTAATATATGTTTGACGATATGAAGGACTGTTTTGAAAATCATTTAATATATTCTCTTGAATAGCATTGATTTGTCTTTCTCTAGTAGAAGAACCTTCAATATTCATTTTAGATTCATAAAGTGACCAATTCGCCACAGCCCTTCACCTCCAAAATTATTTTATTAAAATGATGCAAGGGTGAATCTTTTCCACTCAACATTACTTTCATTACCTTCTTTAGTACAAAGGTAATAATAATTATCATCTTTTAATAATGTATTTACTTCAGGGCAAGGTACTCCAAATTGACCACCACTTAATTTTGTGACATCAACTCCAAAAGTAGCATTAGTACAAGTTGTTGCAATTTCTATAGCATTTCCTTCAGTGCCAACTTTTTTATAAGAAATCACACAAACATCATCTTCTTTATCAAAAGTTGCAGTTACTATTTCTGAATTAGTATTAATAGTATCTGCTAATTTTTCAACTGCATTGTCTGCTGTTAATGTTTCTCCAACAACAACTGCAATATTGCCTTCAGTAACATCTTCTGCATCTGCTACAAATTCATAAACTTCTTCATCAATTGTAACCGTTTCTGCTGCAACAACAACACCAGTGAAAGTCAATGTGGCAGTTGCAGGTTTTGGGTTTTTAGGAGATGTATCGCTAAACCATTTGCTCTTTAAATACCATTCTTGATAAATCAAAATTTAAAACCTCCTTTGCAAAAATATTTATTTATATTTATTTTTTAATTTTTCAACAATGCCAATACTTTTAAATATTTCACGTTTTATGGTTTTATGATCACACTTATTTTCAGAAATATATTGAAGTATTGACAATAAAGATAAAAAATTTACATCATGTTTTAATTTTCCAACAATAGATTTAGTACCAGTGAGTTCCAATAGTAGAGATTCTA
>DUUN01000610.1 GCA_012841535.1 Gallicola sp.
GATGGCTTGGTAGCACTACTTGAAACAAACGATGACAATAATGTAGTTGATACAATTGGTGAAATCTTGGCTATATTCCAAAATTATCCTGAAGGTGCTGAATTAGTTACAATATTGCAAGGCAAAGTAGATAAGGTTGTAGGCAAAGGTTTATCAGAAAATGATTTAACGGACGAATTAAAAGACAATTACGATGTTGCTTATACGCATTCTCAAATTGTTGGGGCAAACCCACACCAAACAACCTATGCACAGTTATTGGACAAACCGACAACAATTGAACAAGCAGGTATATTGAACGTTTATAACAAGGAATACATTGATAGCCTAAAAGACAAAAACGGTTGGGAAAGTGAACTTTTAGGAACACTAGCAAGTGACGGAAAGATTGCTTTGTCAATTATAAATCAATACGATGAAATTCAAATGTATGCAAAAGATACATTAGGTGTGATTGACAATGAGAATATTAGACCTAGTTTAATGCAAAGTGGCGACATCGTTTATTTCTTTGATGACACACAAGCGTTTATGATGATTGATACGCATTTTAGTTTCTATGCACCTGTTGGTTATACGCTTCAAGTCGTGGGTCTTAAATATACTGATTTAGATGCACATAACATTCGCTTTAACGGCAGTGGCACAAACTATTTAGTCAATAGATTAGATGTTGAAAGCGCTGTTAAAGAGTTAGACACAAGAGTTAAGGCTAATGCTGATGATAAAGTTGATAAGCAACAGTTAAGGGGTTACAACTTTGCTATGCCTGATTTAAGCAGTGCAACTGATTTAGGTGATGGAACTTATAGAATTTATGATGATAATGGTATTACAATAGATTATAATGTCAATAATGGTATTTGGAATATTAACGGAACACCAGATAATAATTTTTTTATTAATTTAGCAAACAATATCACATTAGGACAATTAACTGCACAAATGATAGTTATTAGTGGATCAGCAACTACTACATCTGATAGTTGGAGATTTACATCTAATGATACAAATGAAGGAAGAATTTATTTGGATGGTTCTCATGGTGGTTATATTAAAACTTATGTTAAAATAAACAATATTGATAATTTGAGGTTTAATATAAGAGAAGGAAGTTCATTTAATAATTACCAATTCAAACTCCAATTAGAAAAAGGCGACACAGCAACACCATATACAGTTCCAGGTCAAATACCACAATATAAATTGAAAGGTGAAAATCCAAATATATATGAAATTGGTGAAGAAATGGACACTCACAAAACCAACTTGTTACCTCACGTTTTAGAAAACCTTGAAGAAGATACAATGCCAAGATATGGTTATAATATGGATACAACAGGAAATCTAAATATGATTTTAGAGAAAGATATTGATACTGTAATCTATACTGATGAAAATGAAGTAAAATGGGCTTATGGTGATATTTGGGGTGGAAACACAAATACCCCCCCAAAAGTTAGTAAGTTTGTTATGAAAGGAACAACCAATTTTTCCTTGGTCCAAATAAGCACAAACACCGTATGTGTATATTTTAATTGGGACCAATACGATATATCTTCGCCTGCACAACATATTAATAATTATGGTTTATCGGATTTTGATTATAACACTTTGGCTAATACCGATATAGAGGGCATTGCCTTACGAAAAGTAGCTCAACAAAGAATTTTGTTAAGACTTAATAAATCACGTTTTATTGGTTGGGATGATGAAGCCGACGTTAATGTTAATAGAGCTTTAATGAATAATTATTTTGCAAACAAAAATTTTGTTTTATTCACTAAATTACCCTCTTATGAAATGCAACCAAGTATTAAAAAACTTGAAAAATGGTTGGAAGAGTATGAAACAATAATTGATAATGGCAAAATAGAAAACATAATTACTATTAAAGAATCTAATATTATCCAAAAAGTTAAACACAAAGTTTTATTTGTTCCTAACCCTGATATACCTGAATATGCAATGGATGCCCCTCAATCATTTCAAGGGGAAGGCATTTTGTTTGAAGAAACAAGTTGGGAGAAGTTTGTTGAAAATTCAAAAGAATGGGTTAATGAATTTGATGTATTATTGATACATAGAGCGTCAACTGTTTTAGACCACTTATGTAAAGTGTCTGCTCAAGACGTAGTTGATGAATTACTTTATTGGAAATCAAAAAGGAAAAAATTTATTTATGTTACAAACTCAAATTTAGCTGAATTTACAAAGCTTAATGCAGATGGTTCAGTTATTGAAACCGTAAGTTTCAAACAATCAATTGTCCCGTATAGCAGTGGTTCTAGCGATTTGCCTTCAACTGCAAAAGATATAATTGATAACTCAAATGGGTTATTTGGTGATTTCAATATCCTTAACAGACCCAATTTAAATTTAAAAGCATATGCTAATAGATTTATATATAATTATTATGACGCATTGCCTATTATAACAACAAGTGATGGAACCAACACTAATGTATTGGCAATATATAAACCTTATGATTATTGTGTAGTTGAATCTGCAGGAATGATTCCTGGCGAGTATATTAACAGCCCATTGTATAAGTATATTAATTTTGGCGTGTTAGTTAAACATATGGTTGGAAACAATACTCCTATTCAATTATCAACTGATTGTTTATTTTCAAAAAAAATAGTTGCAAGTGGTATTGATAATGATAAAACAGACGATTTACCTGCAATAAACGCTATAATTAAGGGTTATAATGGAAGAAAATTAGAAATTGGTAATGTTTCTTCCAAAATGAATGAAGAATTGGCAGGATGGTATACTTCCAGATATTCTAATATAGAATTGGTTTCCCATTCAAGAACTCACTATGGTTCAAATACCGTTTTACGAGATGAAGAAAGCTATGTTATTCCAGATAATCAAACAATTATTTTAAAATTTCCGTTTAGAGTTATTTTAATTAGTGTTGTTATTGGTGGAACACCATTAACTAAAAAGGGCTTTATGGAAGCAATTACAACTAATCAATATGGAAACGATGAATTTAGTGGTATTTTAAAATTTCACTCCTCAAGAATAGGACAAACTGTAAATATTCAATATCGTAGTTTAAAAGAATATGATGAATGGGTTAATAGTTTGCAAGAACTAAAAGAAAATGGTGTATTAACAGATAATGTTATGTATTTAACTGGTGGAAAGAGTAGTGTTTCGGCTTCGACATATTTATATTGTTTAAGAAATAATATCGCATTGTGCGAACATACAAACGGAAACGCAAGAATATATGAGTTACTTAAAGAAAAAACAATAGATAAAATGCCACTTATTCATGGAACATTCAATTTTGATGGTTTTAAAAAGTGGGAAGATTTAATATCACTAGGATACACAAATGAAGAAATTTTAGATACAGAAGCACCAAAAACAATAGAGAACAATATTATAAGAAAATTGCCTTTTGTATGGTATGGACACGATTTTTCTCTTTCAGAAACAAAGCCTAATGGTCTATATCTAAATCCAAACGTTGATTCTAGTTGGAAAAAAAATAATTATGGTGAATTCATTGAATATGCTACACAATCGTTAGATGATTACCTAAAATTATTCGATGCGATAAACCCTATATATATAACAAGGTCGGCTTATTGTAGGTTTTTTGATTACATAAATAGATATGTTGATTATGATGTAA
>DUUN01000056.1 GCA_012841535.1 Gallicola sp.
AAATTATAACTATATTATACAAGTTTAAATACATACCTCTATTGAATTTTTCAAAAATATTATTTATACCTACTATACAATATGTGGCAATATTATATAGTAAATTTATTATTGATATAAAAATCGTATTTACTATAGGTACAAGGGAAAGGCACATATATATAACAGATATATTTATTATAATAGTTAATAATGGTATTACTATAATATTTCCTAGAAAAAAAGCCATTGAAAAATTTCTAAAATAAAAAATTTGTAGTGGAATTATTAATATATTAATAGCTAAAGTCAAATATAGGATATTTAAAATACTACTGTTAGCATAATTTTTATTTTTTAGTAAAGGATATATTAGTGCAATTCCTAAAACTGACAAAAATGAAAATTGAAATCCTAGGTCAAATATGCTCCAAGGATTAATGAGTAATATCAAAATTGCAGACACGGATATGGTTTTTATTTGGACTTTAGCTTTCATATATATACTTGATAAAAAATCAATAAATATGAAAATAAAGGCTCTAATAGAGGACATAGGAAATCCAATTAATAGACAATATATAAATATTATTACTAAGGTTAAGATTCTTTTAATATTTCTATTAACAATAATGAAATTTAAACAAAATAGTAAAAGTGACTGAAGTATGATTATATGTAGCCCACTAACGGATAAAATATGCATTATTCCTAGATTTTTGTATAGATTAGTATATTCCCCTGGTAAAAAATTATTTCCTGTTATAACTGAATATAGGAAGTCCTTACTATTAGGATTTAATTTAGATAAGACTTTATTAATTTTTGTAAAAAAGTTACCTCTAGCTGTAAGTAATAAATTATTACTTTTACCAATAACTTGTAAATCATTTGTATAGGAGTAATAAAATATATTATTTGAAATTAAATAATTATAATAATTAAATTCACCAGGGTTGAAGTTTTCAATAGGAACAAATAATTTATTTGTAAATTCTATTTTATCTCCAACAGAAAGATTGTTTTTTTTACCATCATAATAGACGATTATGTCGTCGGTATTTAGACTAGAGTCAAGTAATACATTTGTAATAATTAAGGTTGTTTTATCTTCATCTTTTTTCAAACTTTTTATTTCACCAGAAATTATATAGTGATTTCCATCTAATTCAGGATTTAATTTATTTAAAGAATTATTATAGTTAAATAATGACAATATAGTTAAAATTAAGGCCAGCCCTAAATAATTTAAATTCTTACTTTTTAAAAAGAATAGAAAAATTCCTAAAAACAATATTACAATTAAAATATTTTTAGGTAAATTTAAAATACTATTTAAAATAATTCCCAATAATAATATTATTGCTATAATAAGAGCTGGATATTTTTTCATAAAACACCTTTATAATAAATATTACAACTATTATATCAAATAAAAATTTAAAATTCAGATACAAAAAAACACTAAAAAGAGAAATAATTCTATTTCTCTTTTTAGTGTCAATAATATAGTTATATTATTTTTTTAAATTATAGAAAGTACTTAAACCATCATATTTTGAATTATCATCTAAATAATCTTCAATTCTTAATAATTGGTTGTATTTAGCAATTCTATCAGTTCTAGATGCTGAACCTGTTTTAATTTGACCAGCATTTGTAGCAACTGCTAAATCAGCTATTGTAGTGTCTTCTGTTTCTCCAGATCTATGGGAAATTACTGCAGTATATCCGTTTCTTTTAGCTAATTCAATAGCATCAAGAGTTTCAGTAATTGTTCCAATTTGATTTAATTTTATTAAAATTGAGTTGGCTATTCCTAAGTTAATTCCTTTTTCTAATCTTTCAACATTAGTTACAAAAAGGTCGTCCCCTACTAATTGTACTTTTTCGCCTAAAACATCAGTTAGTTTTTTCCAGCCATCCCAGTCATCTTCTGCTAAACCATCTTCAATGGATATAATAGGGAATTTTTCTACTAATCCTTTGTAGTAGTCAATTAATTCATCAGTAGTTCTTACTACACCTTCTCCTTTGAAATTATATTTCCCATCTACAAACATTTCAGAAGAAGCAACGTCTAAAGCTAAAACAATATCTGATCCAGGCTCATAACCTGCTTTTTTTATAGCTGTTACAATAGTTTCTAATGCTTCTTCATTAGAACTTAAGTTAGGAGCAAATCCTCCTTCGTCACCTACAGCAGTGTTTAATCCTTTTTCTTTTAATACTGATTTTAAGCTATGGAATACTTCTGTTCCCATTCTTAAACCCTCTTTAAAGTTAGGTGCACCTACAGGCATAACCATAAATTCTTGAATATCTACATTATTGTCAGCATGTTCTCCACCATTTAGAATATTCATCATAGGTACAGGAAGTGTCTTAGAATTTACTCCTCCTATGTATTCATATAATTGCATTCCTAAATCATCTGCAGCAGCTTTAGCAACAGCCATAGATACTCCAAGTATTGCATTAGCACCTAATTTTCCTTTATTACTTGTTCCATCTAAAGCTATCATTGCATTGTCAATACCGAT
>DUUN01000318.1 GCA_012841535.1 Gallicola sp.
CTTCAGGATAGTATTTCTCTAAAATGTCATTAGCATATCTACTATATTCTGTAGCCGGTATTACTGGCACTAAATCTCCAGATAAAGGCTTCTTAGGTTTTGTTTTGTTATATTCTTCAATTCCTATTATTTTAAAATCATTTAATGCATTTTCGATATCACCAGTACAATATACTGTAATCCAGATATTGTTTGCATAAAACTCATCAATATCGCGATATTTACCATACCTTGCAGTAACTGATAAATCAACAGAAATAGCTATATCAAAATCTATACGGGATCCAACTTTACTATCTATCCATACATTTTTAAAATCCAATTCCATATCTTGAATTTCAGTAATGTAATTAATACTATCATTTAATCTATCTAGAATTAATTCCTTATTTCCTTTGAAGAAGCCAAATATTCTATTATAAATTAAATTATAAAAACGATCTTGTTGTAAAAACTCTAAAAAAGGATTAGTTTTTTTTACCATTATATGAAAGCCCCTCTCCTAAATGTAACCAATTTCTAATAAAATTATATCATGATTGGCTAAAAATGTCACTTAATGGTTTAAAAAAAGAGGGAGTATGTCCCTTTTTAAATAATAATTGTCTTTTTAATTTCTTTTATTCTAACGTTAACTTTTTCTTTTATCTCATCTGGTATAACCTGTTTAACATTCAATAACTCATCAGCTAAATAATAAGAAAAGGCTATTGCGTCAATTTCAGTTGGCCTGTTCAAATATTCCTCCTTAGATATTTGACCGGGTTGCATATAATTATCAAAATCTTTCTTCCATTCAATAAGTGTAGATTGCAATTCAGGATATTTAAATTGATGTTTGTTTCCAAATTCAATTTGCATGTATTGATATGCATGCCTTGCTTCATGGAATCCAGTAATCATTATCTCTATTAAAGAAGCTTTTTCAATGAATAAATTATTGAAGACAATATTATATCCTTCTTTTATAAACATTGCGGATAGATCGTTATTTTGGAAATAAATATTATTATTAAATTCAATTTTTATGTTATTTTTAATACCTAAAATTTTCTCAGCAACACGTAAAAAAGCAATAGCAGTGTTTTGTTTTTTATCCATAAAATCCTCTTAAATGAAATGTATTTTTAGTTTTATAGTAAGTATTTTATAAATATAGACTCTAATTCATTAATAATCAAATCACTTGATTCAGATAACACCAATTTGTCATACAATTTTCGTATATTACAAATATCTTCATCAGTTAATAAATCAAAATCTAAGCACATAGAGTTATTAATATCATTGGGCTCAAATTTATCTAAACCACCACCATATTGTCTTCTATTTAAATATAATATATCTTGTCCTACAGAAGTTAACAAATAACAGAATAATACATCTATCAAATGATCGTAATTCTGTAGAATAAATATTCCATGATAACAAGTAAGGTTCTTAATGTTAGCCAGATTCCTTATTACCTTTAATCTATTTCTACTAAAAACGTTGATTAAAATAGGTGCAGGATCCTTTTTCTCCATGCTATACCAGGGACTCCTATGGCTTGTTAGATATTTTTTATGAACATTTCTATTTTCACCCATTTTTATATATTTTTCATTATTTTTATCTTTATATAGAGTACCATCAAAGACATATATATTTTTATCTTTTTCCCTTAACTTTTGAAATGTTTCAAAAGATAAAATAGGTGTAGTTACATCTATAGCCCTAGTAATACATGGAAAAAAGGATCTTATATTTAGATTCATTTCCCTGCGCTTTGACTCATTAAAAACAAAATAAGAATTATCTCCAGTTGCAATCCCTCTCATTGCTTTGGCAAATTTAGAAAATTTTACTAAGTTTTTATAATTCAATTGTTCTGAGTGATCAAAATATTGGCCCCATTTTTCTTTATAATTTAGATCATTATAATTGACTCTTTTTCTTTGAATATCAGAGCTGAAAAAATTATTACTTAAAATATTAAATTCCTCTTCACTTGTAATATTAATAAATTCAACATCTTTGTGTATCTCTTTTTTTATTAAGATTATGCAAGCAGTTGTTAGAGCATTTTCAAAAACATTAATATTGGAGTCAAAGTTTATTATTGCATACAAAAGTTTATTATCAATAAGGTATTTTTTAACCTTGTTACCATAACCAGAATTAAGAAATTCGTTTGGTATTATATAAGCTAATCTTCCATTATCATTTAATTGGTAAATAGACTTTAGTAAGAAAAGTATGTATTGATTTGTATAGCCACTTATTTTAAAATTCAACTTTTGACTAAAATTATCTAGTATTTGTTTTCTGTCATCAATCATTTGAAACCTATTGTAAGGTGGGTTACAAATAATCGCATCAAATTTTAAATCCCACTCACTCTGAAGATAATCTTGGATTAAAACTTTATAATTAAAGCGCTTATTCTCTTTAAAAAAATTTAGAATATCTGAATCAATTTCATATCCTAAACATTCTATGTTTTCGCAGTCAATATCTTTCAAAAAGACTCCATTTCCAACAGCTGGATCTAAAATAGATTTAGGAGAACATTCCATAATCCAACTGCTCATAAAATGTGCAATACTAAGTGGAGTAAAGTATTGCCCAAGTTTTTTAACCTTTTCTTGCGAAGTTATTTCATAATATTGTTTTTCTAATTTCATAAATCACTAATACCTAATAATTGACTTAAATTATTTCTAATAATATCTCCTTCACTTGCATCAAAATCTACATGAAATAATAGTCTCCCTCTTGAACCAATTTCCTTGCTGACACTAAAATGATTAGGAATATTTATATTTTGCATCACTTTTTTACACTCTCTTGTTGAAATTTTTATTGTTGTTTTATTTTGATTTTTTGTATCTCTTTCTATAAAATATCTTGCATTTTCTATTTGATCTTCAGATATCATTTCTAAAATATCCAAATAGCCAATACCAAATGCAACATCAAAGAACACTTGTATATAATAGTGTGGTTTGTTATATTTTTTTACCCAATTATAGACTACCCTTAGGTCTTCAACTTTAGGAGTAATGCTTAGAAAATCCCTTTTTTTAAGCTCTCTAATCTCAAAATTGAGTTTCTTTAATAATTTGCACAACCTTCTTTCACTTGCTGTCTTTTTCCAAGAAGGAGTCCTAAATGAAATAGATAAATCGTCTAAGTCTAAATTATTTATCATAGCAAACAATTCTGGATTTCTTTCAATTAAAGTGTCTGAGTAGTTATTTATTATTTCATCTTTTATAGATAATAATCTAGATATTGATAGTAATGTTTTTTCTTCAGAATAACTTTCATATACTTCGTGTAAAAATGAACTTGAACGTACTTCAATACCACAAATTGAATGGGAAACAATATGTTCTAAAGCTTCTTCTTCAAAATAGCTTATATTATAATTCCACGATTCTTCATAATATCTTTTAGGTAAAATTAAGATATCAGGTTTTTTGCCAATTAAATCCAAATCGTCTTGATATTTTTTATAAAAATCATCAAACCCTTCATCACCTGCTACCAACTCATTATCCAAACCATATTTAACTGCAACATACCTTTCTGTACAAGAATTAAAAGCGTTTATAAACGTTTTTTCTGCCCAATCACCCTGCTTTTTATTTGTTAAAAATTCTGATGATGCTTGTGTAGGAGGATTGCTTTTTTTCCTCTCAATAGTTAAGTCAATCAAATCCTTTCTTGAATTATTAATTGCTTGTTCAACTTTAGATTTGTAATTTGAACTTGCCATCATGTATATTACCTCCTTAAACATAATTAATCAAGTTATTTTTTTAATCTTCTAATTCTTTTTTCTTTAGCGATTTCAAACTCTTCCATAAACAATTCTAAAAATTCATCATTAGTTCTTTGTACAGCCATTTCAATGTTTTTATAATATGCCGATTGCATATTTCCATTATTACTTGGATTGATATAAATATCGGGAATCCATGCTATTGGAAAGACAATACAATCAACTATCTCTATGGTCATATTACTTTTAAAATCAATAATAAAAGACGCAATAAATAAATTTGCATCATTATTTTCTGCGAAAAAGTCTAATATTCCATTAGCTTTAGAAATATCATCTTTATTTCTTTTTCCACCAAGTACAGATGATTTTATATTTACAAATGATTCAATTCCATCATGGCTAGTAAACTTAAAATCAAATACACCAACCTCAGATTTTGAAGGTTTTACTTCCTTAAAACCTAATTCTTTTTGATTATATTCTAAGTTCTGACTAATTATTTCTTCTATAATTCTCCAAACAGTTCTTCCCTTTGCTGCTTTTCGCCAACCGTAAGGCATAATTCTGGTATTCGCTATTGGTATAGGTCCTATATCTATTATTAATTTTTTTAATGCTCTTTCCAAAATAGTTCTCTCATTATTAATTTTAGATATTTTGTTTTCTCTTGATATATTCATCTAAATCCCCCTTAACTCAAATATAATTAATTATATCACAAAATGTAATTTTTTACAATTTTATAAGTGTAGTTAAAATTTTTGAAAAACATATCATTTTATGATATATGATTAAGATATAATATACATAAATAATTAAATAGTGCTAGGTATAATTAAATAGTGCAACGAAACAAAAGAATAATTAAATAGTGCAAAATAACTATGAATAATTAAATAGTGCAATAAGACAAAATAAAAAGACCCTAGATAAATGATTCAAATCATTCACTAGAGTCAATTTTAGTTAATTTAGATGCAAAAAGGCTTGTTTTTGCTCGTTTTTATGCATTTTTGCTTTGATAAATTGTATCAAAGTAATTGTTCTCTTATGGTGGAATAGAGGGGAGTCGAACCCCTGTCCAAACCTTAATCCATCATAACTTCTACATGCTTAGTCCTTTGTTTGTCTTTCATTTGCAGTTGTACAAAG
>DUUN01000763.1 GCA_012841535.1 Gallicola sp.
CTTTGTACAACTGCAAATGAAAGACAAACAAAGGACTAAGCATGTAGAAGTTATGATGGATTAAGGTTTGGACAGGGGTTCGACTCCCCTCTATTCCACCATAAGAGAACAATTACTTTGATACAATAAATAAGGTTGTATTAAGGGATATTAATAGAAAACCAACAAAATCAAGATTTTTGAAATGGTTTATAATGCATTGGCTCTTAAGAAAGATTAATATCATATCTTTAGGGCTTTTTTTTATAATGTGCAGTTACATTTTTTAATTTTGATTAATGAAATCATACTTTTTAATTATTTTTTAAGTAATAAGCACTTTTTAATTTTTTATTGCTTTTATTGCATATTTTAATTAAAGAATAATAAATACAATACATAAGTAGTTAGCATATTGCAAATTTTGATATATTGCGTCCAATGAAATTTTCTATGAGATTGCAAAAATATCTAAACAATGGTATAATATATAAAAATTAAAGGTAAAGGTGAGATGAATGGTACAAAAAAATCAGAGTGAGATAAGAGAAGGATATATTAAAGATTACATATCAGGAAATGAAATTAAAGCAACCCCAGAGGAGATTGAAGCTGTTCAAGTATTTTCAAAGCAATTAGTTGATGATTATGGGTATCCTAAATCACATATTCAAACTCATCCGCAGTACAGGGTAAAAGTAAGACCTTCTGATACAAAAAAAGAATATCCTGTTGATATAGCTGTTTTTCAAAATGCCGATAGAGTAGAAGACGATGCTTATATTATAATAGAGTGTAAAAAGAAAAATAGGAAAGATGGTATATCTCAATTACAAGATTATTTAAGATTTTCTAAAGCGTATCTTGGTGTATGGTTCAATGGTGAAGAAAGATCATTTCTAAGGAAAATTGAGAGAGATGGTCGAATAGAATTTGAGGAAATACCAAATATTCCAAAGTATGGACAACGAGTAGAAGATGTGGGAAGATTTAAACGCAAGGATCTAAAACCTACACATAATTTAAAATCTACTTTTAAGGCTATTAGGAATCATCTTGCTGCAAATACAGTTGGGGCCACACGTGATGAAGTTTTAGCACAACAATTAATTAATTTAATTTTTTGTAAAATTTACGATGAAAGGTTTACAGAACCAGATGAAATGGTAACATTTAGAGCAGGTATAGATGAAAGTGCTGATGATGTTAAAGCAAGAATTTTAGATCTTTTTGAAAAAGTTAAAAGGAAATATAAAGAAGTATTAGATAGTAATGATTCAATAACTTTGGATGCTAAATCTGTTGCATATGTTGCTGGTGAGCTTCAAAATTATTGTCTAATTGAAGCAGAAAGAGACATAATTGCAGATGCTTTTGAAACATTTATCGGACATGCATTAAAAGGAGGGCAAGGGCAATTCTTTACACCAAGAAACGTTGTAAAAATGATGGTTGATATTCTAGATCCAGATGATGAAGATTTGATTATAGATCCCGCTTGTGGTAGTGGGGGTTTCTTAATAGAATCATTGCGACATATTTGGAGAAAATTAGACGCTGAGGGTGAGAAGTATCATTGGAATAAAAATAACCTTCAAGAAGAAAAAATGGAAGTAGCCTTAAATAGAATTAGAGGAATTGATAAAGATTATTTTTTATCTAAAGTTGCAAAAGCATATATGGCTATAATAGGTGATGGTAAGAGTGGAATTTTTACTGAGGATAGTTTAGATGTTCCAGATAATTGGGGAGCTGCTACAAAAACAAAAATTCATTTAAATAGCTTTAGTGTTTTATTAACAAATCCACCCTTTGGTGCAAAAATACCAGTTCGTGGCGAGGACAAGTTGGCACAATATGAATTAGGGCATAAATGGAAATTGAATACTAAAACTAAAGAATGGGAAATTGGGAAGCTTAAAGATAAAGAAGCCCCACAAATATTGTTTATAGAGAGGTGTTTACAACTACTAAAAGATGGTGGAAGAATGGCAATTGTATTACCAGATGGAATTTATGGTAATATTCAATTAGGGTATATAAGAAAATGGCTTTTAAAAAGAGCTAGAATAGTTGCTATTATTGATGTTCCAGTAGAAACTTTTATGCCAAACACACCTACAAAAACTAGTATCATGGTCTTACAAAAATTACCAAGTAATATGATTCCAGAAGACTATCCAATCTTCATGGCGGTAGCAGAAACTTGCGGGCATGATAGGAGAGGAAATTTGAGAGAGGAAGATGATGTAAGTGAAGTGGCAAATGAATTTAAGAAATGGGCTAAAAAAGAAAATTTTACATTTCAGAAGGTATAGCTATGATAAAGAAAGTTACAATTAGTAAGTCGATTATTGAAAATAATAAATGGACGCCTAAATTCGCTTACATTTATGATAAACTCAAGGATTCGCCAGAAGCAATAGAATTTTCTAATTTTATTGAAAAGGGCCCAATAAATGGTATTGATGCTAGAGAATATAAGGAAAACGGTAAAAGTTATATAAGGGTTTCAGATATGAAAAGATTTTTTCTTTCTCATAGTGATATCAAAAAAGTGGATATAAAAGAGACTCCAAAAAAAATACTATTACAAGAAAATGATATTATAATATCTAGAAAGGGAACTCCCGGTATAGCGATTATAGTAACTAAATCAGAATTAAATTCTATCATAGGAACCGAAGCGATATTAACTAGAATTAAAAAGAAGTATGATCCATTTTACTTACTTGCCTTTTTAAATTCTAAAATGTTTTTTGAACAAGTAATCAATAATTTATCTGGTGCAGTTGCTTCAGGAATAAATCACCCTACATTAAAAAAATTAAAAATTTTATACGATGTAAATATTGTTCCTGAAATATCAAGTAAAGTACAAAAAGCAATTCAACTTCAAGAATCTTCAATGAATTTAATAACTAAGGCACAAAACTTATTTTATTCAAAAACAAATATTAATAATTTAAAAACAAATAACGAAAAGTATTTTTCTGTAAATTTATCTGATTTTTCTGATATTAATTTATGGACCCCAATTCACTTATACCCACTATACATTGAGACTATTGAATATATGGTAAACAAATGGCCTTCTCCAAAATTAAGTGAAATTGCTACTATTAAAAAAGGTAATGAAGTAGGAAGTGAAAATTACATTGAATACCTTGATAAAAAGGATAAGGATATTCCATTTATAAGAACATCGGATCTCATTAATTATGAAGTTGATCTGTATCCAGACTTTTATGTTCCTGAAGAAATTTATTATGATTTAAAACAAGATCTTTATCCTGGAGATATATTATTTAGTAATGATGGTAAAATTGGTGTTACGGCATTTCTATTACCAGAAGATAAAGTTGTAATACAAAGTCATATCAAGAGATTACGTTTGAAAGAAAGCGCAATCAAAAAAGGGATTACACCAGAATATTTATTTTTAGTTTTATCTATTAAAGAAATATCGAAATTTCAAGCAGCAAAATATACTGTTATACAATCTACAATACCTACAATATCAAATTATTTAAATGATTTTCATATTCCAATTTTAGATGATAATACTATAAAAGAGATTACATTATTAGTGAAAAAAGCATTGAACGCTAAACAAGAGAAAAAAAGAATTATGCGAGAAGTTAATAAAAAAATAGATCATTATTTTGATAATTAAATATTTTATTTAGAAATATATATGTTTACAAAACAAAACTATGCGATATTATCAGTTGAAATAGCTAAAAAAATACTTGGAATTAATAATATTGAAGTAGTAATTAAAGATAATTATTATTTTAATTGTCCTGATATTTCTGCCGTTTTCATGAAAGAGTCGTTCAGTATTGTTTTTAATAATACTTTTATAGAAAACGCATCACTGCCTGAAATAATGATTACGGGATTTCATGAAGCTAGACATGTATATCAGTATATGCAGATTCAATTTGGAGAAGTAATCTACTTTAAACGTTTAGAAGAACAAACTACTCTCAATGGTTGGATTAAGGACTTTGAAATTTCAAAATCCTTTATCGAAATGACAAGAAAAGAATATCTAAATCGTCCTACTGAAATAGATGCTATTGCTTTTTCAAGTTATTTAGCAGACAAGCTATTAAATGTAAAACAAGTTGTTCCTGAAGAAATAAAAGATAAAGTTGAAGCTAGAATAGAGGAAATTAGAAATTCAATAGAAATTTAAAAAAGCCGATGATTAATTAAAACAATCGGCTTTTTTTTATTCAAATAAATCAGGTAGATTATATAAAATATTTTCAACTTCAAGTCTAACAGATTCTTTTGGACATTCAAGTATTTCTCTTTTTAATTTTATACTTTCTTCAGTTTCTATTACATATCTAGTTTTGTTCTGTTTAATATAAGAAGAAGTTTCTCTAGTAAACCCATTCCTTTGCAAAAATATTGTTAATCTATTTGTAGTTCCATACTCTACATATTCATACCAATCATTATCAAAGTTATCTTCTATATTATGTACTAACTTGTATTCTGTAGAAAATCTTAAAAAATAATTTGAAATACTAAATAGGATGATATTATCAATAGTATCTAAAACATCAGCAATTACAATGTTTTTATGTTCTAATGAATCATTATACGGGATGAATTGACCATATCTTTCAATAGTTGCATCTGGTTTACTCTGCTTATATCTAATTGCAGAGCTTATAATATTGTTGAAACCATAGCCTGTCATCCATTGATTTAATATAACTGCATACCATCTAAGTGCAGCATGTTCACCTTGATAATTTCTTTTACCTAAAGTTTTTTTTTCATAATAATCCCAGTTAAATATCTCACTTAAAGTTTCTAAGAACTCTAATAAATCATTATAATTAATTTCACCATTATCAGACGGTGGATAAGCTAAACCGTCTTTTATTGCTA
>DUUN01000385.1 GCA_012841535.1 Gallicola sp.
ACAATTTAACGATTACCATACAATTTAACGATTAAAGTGATTATGATAAATTATATAAATTAAAATAAACTAAAACAAATCTATTCCTTTGATGTTTTTTTGTAGTTTAACGTAAACTAGAATTTTCTAATCAAGTTGAATAAACGCTCTAAACATGTTATAATAATTGGAAAGAAATCAAAGGGGAATAACATATGAGAGAAGTTAAACAAATTGGTAAAAAGAATCAAAAATCTGGTAGAAATAAGACCATAGATTTTACTTTGGATGAAGGAAAAGAATATTTCGATAAAGTAATAAAAATAAAAGAAAGTGTTTTAATTCAAGATGTAGAAAATAAGTCAATTCAAGGAGACACTATGGAAGTTTTAGATTTATTGCCTGAGAAGTCAATAGATTTAATTATTGTTGATCCTCCATATAATTTAACAAAAAACTATCACGGAAAACAATTTGATAAAATAAAAGAAAATGATTATTACTTGTTCACCAAAAAATGGGTGGAAAAGGCTAAAAGAATATTAACGGATGAAGGGACAATTTATGTGTGTTGTGATTGGCAATCTAGTTTGATTATTGAAAGAGTCTTGCGTGAATATTTTATCATACAAAATAGAATTACATGGCAACGAGAGAAAGGCAGAGGAGCAAAAACGAACTGGAAAAATTCTATGGAAGATATATGGTTTGCAACTAATTCAAGAAACTATACATTTAATGTAGAAGATGTTAAAGTTCGAAAAAAAGTAATAGCTCCATATAGAGTTGATGGGAAACCAAAAGATTGGGATGAATCAGAAAATGGAAACTTTAGAAATTCATATCCTTCTAATATATGGACCGACATTACTATTCCTTTTTGGTCTATGCCTGAAAATACTGCACACCCCACACAAAAACCAGAAAAATTAATTGCAAAACTTATATTAGCTAGCAGTAATGAAGGTGATATAGTATTGGATCCTTTTTTAGGTAGCGGGACTACATCTGTAGTTGCAAAAAAATTAAATAGAAGATATATTGGAATTGAGATGAACCCACAATATTTATCTTGGGCTGAATATAGATTGGAAAGCGCTGAAGTAGATAACACGATACAAGGGTATACAGACGGAGTGTTTTGGGAGAGAAATTCATTAAGCGATCAAACTAAAAAAACCACTAAAAAACCACTTTTTGATATTGAGGATTAGGTAATGTTATATAACGGAAAAGCTGTAAATCAATTAATAAATGAAATAAAAAAAATGGACCTAATTCCAGATAAATCAGTTGTGGAAAAGGAAATTATAAAAACTTTTAATCTAATAACGGATAGAAAAGTGTTTTATAATAAAGATTTTGCTATAAGATTTTCACAATCAAAAACAAAAAATTTTGGCAACACGGTATTAAGTTTATCTGCTTTGCAAAAGTTTGATAGTAAACCTTTTTTTGTGTGCCTTGTAACTCCTAAAAAAAACTATATATTTATGGCTAATACAACATTGTTATCTAAAATTTCTCACTCATCGCATCAATTAAGAGTGGATAACATAAGAGGTTCATTTAATGGAAGTGATATAATTAGAGAGATTGAAGGGATCAAAAACATTCCTGAAAATTTTGAACTATTATTTTCATTACATGAAGCGTTCTCTTTTGAAGAAAACTTGGAGAGATTAGTAGAAGCAACAAACAATATAGAAGGAAGAGATTTAAGATATAAACGAACGCATCTTAAAGATGCAATGGTTTTAAATTCTCCCGAAAGAACTTTAAATTTTTTAAATTCAAATAATTACAAAGAATTAAACAATGATTTAAATGATAGAGTAAATAAAGTAATAAATGAAATCGTAATTGCATCTTTAATTCCCAATGTTAATATTAGAGGCAGAATAATAGAATATTTAATAACTCATGGTGAATCTGATGGCATAAAAAACGAAATTGTAAGAGCATTAAACAACAAAGAACCCTTGCCAAGTATTATGACAGATGATGATTTAGGAGATTATTCCTTTAACTTTGATAATCATATAACAAAAACTGATATTAAAACAAAAGTAATGTATTTAAATTCTGCTCCCAAAGCTTTTAATATTGATAAATTATTAGAGTTTCTCTCAAATGATAAAACGATATATATGATTTTTTTAATTGGAGTAACCGAGGACGAGGATGTTTTGACTCATCTTTGCACAATTTTTGATAATCAATTATTAAGTGGGACAATAATACAATTTCATTGGGCAGGCAGAAATTCAAGAGGAGTAGCTCAATATAATGGTTCAGTATTAGATTCCGTTATAAAAAGTAGAAGTAATGAAATAAATATTGACTCAGCTAAAGTTTGGCTTCAAAAACTTATTGAATCATAATAATTTTGTTTGATTACAAGTGGTTAAAATAAATATAACAAAAATAATATATAAATATAAAAGCGACTCAACTCATTAGAGAAGGGTCGCTTTTTTTGTTAACTATTTAATTATTTCAACAATATCGGATATATCACAATTTAAGGCGATACAAATTTTTAATAGAATATCAGTATTTACATTAGCTCCTTTACTCAGTTTAGAAACGGATGTAACACTTATTCCACTTTTTTC
>DUUN01000021.1 GCA_012841535.1 Gallicola sp.
AAGGTCTTTTTGAGGTTAGCTGCAAAATAAAAGTTTCATGATATATTAATATACATTTATCAAAAAAGAGACTAGCAGATTAACTTCTGCTAGTTTTTTTTATTCTTATCCTTTAAATGATAAGTTCTATAAAAAATTATATATATATTCAGGAGGATTGTTATGATAGTAAAATTAAAAAATGGTTTACAAAATGAAAAAACAAAAAAATTAATTAAGTGGTTAAATGAAAGGGATTTAGAAGTACATCCTTCAGAGGGAAAGACATACACTGTTCTAGGATTAGTAGGAGATACTTCTATTATAGATATTAATAGTATTAAGGCTTTTGATATTGTAGAGTCTGTAACTAGAATTCAAGAACCATATAAGGCAGCTAACAGAAAATTCCATCCTGAAGATACAATTGTAGATGTAGGAGGAGTCAAAATAGGTGGTGGGCATTTTGCTGTAATGGCAGGACCTTGTTCAGTTGAGTCAAAGGAACAGGTTTTAGAAATTGCAAGGGCAGTAAAGGCCTCTGGAGCAAATTTATTAAGAGGTGGAGCTTTTAAACCAAGAACATCTCCATATTCATTCCAAGGCATGGGAAATGAAGGTATAGAAATACTGTTGGAGGCTAAAAAAGAAACAGGTTTACCAATTGTAAGTGAAATTATGGACATAGAGGACTTACCATTTTTTGAAGAAGTGGATATGCTTCAAGTTGGAGCAAGAAATATGCAAAACTTTGCCATGTTAAAAAAATTAGGACAAATAGATAAACCTATTTTATTAAAGAGAGGTTTGTCTGCTACTTATGAAGAGTGGATAATGAGTGCCGAGTATATTATGGCAGGTGGAAATAAAAATGTAATACTGTGTGAAAGGGGAATAAGAACTTTTGAAACAGGTATAAGAAATGTCTTAGATATTACAGCAGTGCCATACTTAAGGGAAAAAACCCACTTACCAATAATAATTGACCCTTCCCATGCATCAGGAATGTGGGAAATGGTAGAACCTTTATCAATAGCGGCAACAGCTATAGGTGCAGATGGTCTTTTAATTGAGGTTCATAATGACCCTGAAAGAGCTTTATGTGATGGACCACAATCATTAAAACCTTCTAAATTCGACAGATTAATGAAGGAAATAGCTTTAGTAAGAAAAACAGTTAATGAAATAGGAGAAATGAAAAGTGAAAAGTCCCATTAATATTCCAATTAATGCCTCAATAAAATATAATGTTGTAATTGGAAGAAATCTTTTTAATAATATTTCCAAGAGAATAAAGGAATTAAAGGGCGATTGCACTGTTGCAATTATTACCGATGATATAGTTAACAGTCTATATGGTGAAGAAGTAACTAAGGAACTATCTAATAACAATATAAAAAATTATAAATTTGTATTTCCTAACGGAGAAAAATCTAAAAATATTAATACTCTAAGTGAAATTTTAGAATTTTTAGCAGGTAATACAATTAATAGAAATGATTTGATTATAGCCTTAGGTGGTGGAGTTGTTGGTGATATTGCAGGTTTTGCAGCGGCAATTTACCTTAGGGGAATAGATTATTTACAAATACCTACAACTTTTCTTGCAGCAATAGATTCTTCTGTTGGTGGAAAAACAGCTATTGATTTAGAAGCCGGTAAAAATTTAGCAGGGGCTTTTAAACAGCCAATAGAGGTAATTTGTGATGTAGAAACTTTTAAGACGCTAGATGAAAAAATATTTGCTGATGGTATAGCAGAAGCTATAAAATACGGAGTTTTATTTGACGAGGAATTATTTAATAGATTTTTACAAGATAGGGTTACAGCAAATAGTGAAGATATTATAGATATAGTGAAAAAATGTGTTGAACATAAAAGGGATATTGTTGCAAATGATGAATTTGATAGAGGTAAAAGACAATTGCTAAATTTAGGCCATACTGTAGGACATGCTATTGAAAGATGCAGTAATTATGAAATAACCCATGGCCATGCAGTTGCTGCAGGAATGGGGATAATAGCCAGGGCTTCTGAAAAGAAAAATATAGCCAGGGAAAAGATTAGTGAAAAAATTGAAAAAGCCTTAATAAAGAATGATTTACCTATTAATTCAGACTATTCTACAGAGGAATTATATGAAAAGGCAATAAAGGACAAGAAGGTTTTAGGTACTAATATTAATTTAATTGTTCCTGAAAAAATTGGAAATTGTAAATTATATAATATTAAAACAGAAGAGATTAAAGAATTTATAGAATTGGGAAAGGAATAGTATATGGATATTTCAATAAAACCAAATTATTTAAATGGTGAAGTAGATGCAATTTCTTCAAAATCCCATGGCCATAGAATTTTAATTTGTGCTGCACTAGCAGATAAGACTACAAATATTGTATTGGAAAAAACTTCAATTGATATAGACACAACTATGAATTGCTTAAGGGCATTAGGGGCCAAAATTGAAAAAGACGGGATTAATATAAAAGTAACACCTATAGAAAAAACAAATTCAGTTCCTTTACTGGACTGTATGGAAAGTGGAACTACCTATAGGTTGATGTTACCTATTGCAGCTGCTTTATATAAGGAAGTGGATTTTACCGGTAGGGGAAGATTACCGGAAAGACCAATGTCGGATTTAATAAATGCCATGAAGGAACATGGAACTACTTTTTCTAAGGAAAAAATTCCCTTTACTGTAAAAAACGGTTTAAAAGGTGGAGTTTTTGAAATTCCCGGTGATGTTAGCTCCCAATATATTTCCGGCTTGTTATTTGCTGCGCCTTTATTAGATGAAGATGTTGAAATCAGATTAACAACAAAGTTAGAATCTAGAAATTATGTTGAAATGACAATAGATGCTATGGAACAGTTTGGAGTAGTTGTAGAAAGATTTGAAAATGGATTCTTTGTTAAAAAAGGTCAAAAATATATATCTACAAGTGATGTAAGGATTGAAGGCGACTGGTCAAATGCAGCATTTTTCCTTGCTGCAGGTGCAATTGGAAAAGAAGTTGTTGTAAGAAAATTAAATATGAACTCCACTCAAGGAGATAAGGAAATAGTCAAAGTATTAAAGGATTTTGGTGCTAAGGTAGAAGTAGGAGAGGACTATGTAAAAGTTAGTCCAGGTAATTTAAAGGCCATTACCTTGGATATTTCAGAAATACCGGATTCTTTACCTATATTATCCATAGTTGCTTCCTATGCTGAAGGGAAAACAGAATTTATTAATGCTAAAAGGTTAAGATTAAAGGAAAGTGATAGACTGGTAACCACTAGAAAAATGATTGAAAATTTAGGTGGTAAGGCTTTTGAAGAACCTGAAAGTTTAACAGTTGAAGGAGTTAGAAAGCTTAAAGGTGGTAAGACGGAATCCTTTAATGACCATAGACTTGCAATGGCTTCAGCAATTGGATCTATAATTTCAGAAAACAAGGTAATTATTAAAGATGCAGAAGCTGTAAATAAATCCTATCCTAAATTTTATGAAGATTTTAAGTCCTTAGGGGGAAATATAGATGTCATCTAGTTTTGGTAATAAATTAAAGGTTTCAATTTTTGGAGAATCCCATGGTAGAGGAATTGGATGTACAATTGACAGTTTACCGGCAGGTGAAAAAATTGATTTAGATAGATTAAATCAATTTATGGGAAGAAGAGCACCAGGGAAAAACAAATTTGGAACTAAAAGAAAAGAAAAGGATGAAGTTGAATTTTTGTCCGGAATAGTAGACGGCGTAACAACAGGTAGTCCCTTAACGGGAATTATATTTAATAAGGATCAAAAATCCAAGGACTACAAAAATCTGGAAATAGTTCCAAGACCTTCCCATGCAGATTTTACTGCCTATGTAAAATATAGGGGTTTTGCAGATATGAGAGGTGGAGGTCATTTTTCAGGAAGACTTACAGCACCAATATGTATTGCTGGAGGAATAGCTAAACAAATACTTGAAAGAAAGAATATTTATGTAGGAGCACATTTATTATCCTTAGGTGAATTAAAGGACGATTCCTATGATTTTGTAAATTTATCTAAAGAGGATTTAGAAGCAGTATCAAATAGGGATTTTCCTGTATTAAATAAAGAAACTTCCCAGTTAATGAAAGAATATTTAAATGATATTAGAAATGAACAGGATTCCATTGGTGGAATAATTGAAGCCGGAGTAATAGGTTTACCTGTTGGACTTGGAAATCCTATGTTTGATGGAATTGAAAATAAACTAGCAAAAGTTTTATTTGGAGTTCCCGGAATAAAAGGCCTTGAATTTGGAAGTGGTTTTCAGGGAACAAAATTAAAAGGATCAAAACACAATGATGCTTTTGATATTGTTAATGGAGAAATAAGAACGAAAACAAATAATAATGGTGGAATTATTGGAGGAATTTCCAATGGTATGCCAGTGCTTTTAAAGGTTGCAATGAAACCGACTCCATCTATTTCCTTAGAACAGGATTCAATTAACTTAAATACAAAAAAGAAAGAAAAACTGGTAATACATGGTAGACATGATCCTTGTATAGCTGTAAGGGCAGTACCGGTAATAGAAGCTGTAATTGCTACTGTAATACTGGATTTATTAATGGAAGAAGGACTGTTGTAATTATGGAAGTAAAAGAATATGGACTTTTAGGAGCTCATCTTTCCTATAGTTTTTCACCTGAAATACATGGTTATTTTGCAGACTATAAATATGAATTATTTGAAAAAGAAGAAGGGGAAATAGAGGAGTTTTTAAAAGATGAAAATTTAAAGGCCATTAATGTAACTATACCCTATAAAAAAACTGTTATGAAATACTGTAATGAAATTTCAGATATAGCTAAAAGAATAGATGCTGTTAATGTAGTGAAGTTTTCAAATGGAAAATTATACGGTGATAATACCGATTATTACGGTGTAAAGTATATGCTTTCAAAAGGTGAAATTACTATAAAGAACAAAAGAGTAGCCATACTTGGTGATGGTGCTACTTCTCAAACAGTAAGAGTAGTTCTTGAGGACTTAGGTGCTAAAGAAATACTTATAATTTCACGAAAGGGAAAAATTAAATTTTCTGACTTAGAAAAATATAATTTTGTTGAAGTTATTATAAACTGTACACCTGTTGGAATGTATCCTGGAGAAGCAAAGTCCCTTGTGGATTTAAATGAATTTAGAAACATAGAGGCTGTAGCAGATGTTGTTTATAATCCTGCCAGAACAGCCTTAATTTTACAAGGTGAAAAACTTGGAATAAAAACTATAAATGGACTTCCAATGTTAGTAGGGCAGGCAAAAGAGGCTGTGGAAATATTTTTAAACAAAAAAATAGATAATAGTAAATTAGACGAAGTATATGGAAAAATATATAGAAGTACCCACAATATTATCCTTATAGGAATGCCAGGTTCAGGTAAAAGCAGTATTGGAGAAAAAGTTGCATTAAAGTTAGAAAAAGAATTTATAGACATAGATAAGGAAATAGAAAAAGAAAAAAATATGTCAATTCCACAAATTTTTGAAAGAGAGGGAGAAGAAAGCTTTCGAAAAATAGAGAAAGAGCTTACTAATAAATTTTCAAGAAAAACCGGTGTAGTAATATCAACAGGTGGTGGAGTTGTACTTGATGAAGAAAATTATAATCCTTTAAAACAAAATGGATTTATTGTCCTTATAGAAAGAGAAATAGATAAGCTTTCAACACAGGGAAGACCATTGTCTCAAGGTGGAATTAATAGGCTAATAGAAATAAAAGAAGAAAGACAAAGTAAATATGAGGCTTTTAGTGATATTAAAGTAAATAATGTCTATTTACCTAATGCTGTAGATGAAATAGTGGAGGCATTTAATGAAAATCCTAGTAATTAATGGGCCTAATATAAATATGTTAGGAATAAGAGAACCTGAAATATATGGTAGAGAAACCTACGATGATTTAATAGCCTATGTTAAAGAGGAGGCAAAACTATTAAATACTAAAGTAAGTTTTTACCAATCCAATCATGAAGGGGATTTAGTAGATAAAATACAAGAGTCCTATGGTAAATACGATGGTATAGTAATAAATCCGGCAGCATACACCCATACATCAGTAGCTTTATTAGATGTAGTGAAGGCAGTGGGAATACCAACGGTGGAAGTGCATATATCAGACCCAGATAGTAGAGATGAATTTAGAAAAATATCCTACATAAGACAAGCCTGTGTTGAAACAATAAAAGGGAAAGGCTTTAAGGGATATATTGAAGCAATTGAATACTTAGTGAAACATCATAGTTAAGCTATGGTGTTTTTTATTGTGTTTTTGTAATATTTTTTTAATTAATTCTTATAAATACCAATTAATATGTTTTAGGTATTTAACTCTTGGAAAAATATTTCTAGTAAATTTAATTAGGAAGTATTATATGTTTATGAATAAAAATAGATTAGAGGCTTTTTCAGATGGTGTTATAGCTATTGTAATTACTTTATTGGTTTTAAATTTAAAAGTTCCTAAAACACCATCAATTTATGAAATATGGAAAATTAGAGAAAGTTTAATTACATATATTTCCAGCTTTATTTTTATTATTGTTATATGGCAAAGCCATCATCAATTTTTATATTTAGCTAAGTCAATAAGCGATTCTGCAGTCTGGACTAATAATTTTTGGCTATTTTACTTAACTTTTTCTCCTCTTGTAACATATAAGATAAGTGAATTTCCTACAAAAATATGGCCAGCATTTTCTTACTCCATAGTTTATTTTATGTGGGGTTTATCCTATGGAATATTAACTAAGACCTTGGTTAAAGCAAGTGGTGAAGATTCTAAATTACAAAAAATAATATCTAAGGATAAGAGAAGTAAATTCTCTTTATTAGTAAATATTTTCATATTTATAGGAATCTTTTTTTGGCCTCCATTTGTCATAATTGGAAGATTGATAATATCAGCTATATGGGCAATACCTTATGGTAAAATTGGTAAATACAATTAAATATTATTTATTTGTAAAACCCTTATATTCTAAAACAGACAGTCTAGAAGCTTTTATTAAATCTATGTATCTATCATAATCGTTTAGTATATAGGAATAAAATAGTATATCTACAAGAATAAATTGAGACATTAAAGAGCTAGTTGCAGCACTTCTAATTTCAGCTTCTTTAGATTTAATTGTTTGAAGGGTTAAATCTGATATTTTATTTAAACTATTAGGACCTAATTGTGTTATTCCAATAGTAGTTAGATTTCTATTGTTTGCTATTTTCATAGCAGAAATAACTTCTGACGTTTCTCCAGAGTTTGAAATACCAATAACCAAGCTGTTTTTTGGTGCTGAAGCTATACAAGAAATCAAATGATGTAAATCATTGAAGCAAATTATAGATTTTCCTATACGACTCCATTTTTGGAAAATATTTTCAGCTACTAAGTAGGAAGAACCAATACCGTAGGTATATATTAAAGGAGCCTGCTCCATGATTTTTATTGTTTTTTCTATTGTTGTTTCAGTAATTAAATTGACAGTTTCTTCTATGGATTTAGATGCATTTGCTAATATTTTTTTCTTTATTTCAAAAATATTTTCATCAGGTGAAATATCGGAATAGTCTGTGAGTTTTACTGATTTACTTTCAGAAGACAGTAATATTTTTAATTCAGTGTAACTGGAAACTCCAATAGATTTACAAAAACGTATTACCGAAGCTGAGCTTGTTTCTGAAACCTTTGCAAGTTCAGCTGTGGTCATTGTTATTATATTGTAGTTTCCATTTAATATAGTATCGGCAATTTTCTTTTCCGAATTCGTTAAATTTTCATAAATGCTATTTATTCTATTAAATATGTTGTTTTTGTTCATTTTTTCCTCCTATTATGTAACGATATTACAAAAAAATAATAAAATACTTGAAATATTATTTCTTTATATTATAATAATATCAAATAGCAAAATATTTGCAACTGTTTTCCATTATGGAAAATTAAGATTTAGAAAGATTGGAGGAATTAATTGGTAGAAACGAAATTTAAAGAAGATTATGAATTAAGTAATTACTTTAAAAAAACAAAAAAGAAATTAATATTTGGATTTTCAATTTTTTTAGGTAATAATATTTCAGCAAATGAAGAAAATTGGATTGAACAAATGACAAAGATTGGTTTTAAAAAAGTATTTACATCAGTACATATACCAGAAGAAAATACAGATTTAGTAAAAAATAATTTGATTATTTTAGCTAGTCTTTGTAAAAAGAAGAATTTAGAACTTCATATAGATACATCTAAAGATACTCTATATAAAATGGGATATGGACTTAACAATATTGAGGATTTGTTGGAGATTGGGGTTACAGGAGTAAGAATGGATTATGGAATAGATAATGAATATATTGCTAAACTCAGTAAATTAATGACGGTTTCCATAAATGCAAGTACAATTTTAGAGGAAGATTTTCTTGAACTAGAAAAATATGGTTCAAATTTTAAAAATATTATAGCTTGGCATAACTACTATCCGAAACCATATTCAGCTTTAGAAGACAAGTGGTTTGCTTTAAAGAATAAATGGATACGTGAAAACTACAATATTCCAATTTATGCATTTATTCAGGGAGATAGTAATCAAAGAGGCCCATTGAAAAAAGGTTTGCCTACAATAGAATCTCAGCGTAATAAAAAACCATTTATTTCAGCTTTAGAGTTAAAGAACCGATACTTTATAGATGGTGTTTTTATTGGGGATCCAGGATTAACAGAAATAAGCATGAAACTATTTAAGGAATTTATAGAAAATGAAACAATAACTGTTCCTGTAAAATGGCATGTCAATAAAGAATATAAGGATAATATTAATTCAGTATTTCATAACAGAAGAGATTTTTCAGGAAATATCATTAGGGCAGAGGAATCTAGGTTAAAAAATTGGTTTGCAATAAAACCTAGTAATACCAGTATAAGAAAAATTGGAGACATTACAGTAGATAATGATCTTGCTAATCGATATGCAGGGGAAATAAATATTATAAAAAAAGAATTACCAGCAGATGATTCAATAAATATTATTGGAAAAGTTGAGAAGGATTATTTAGATTTATTGCCATATATAGGGGCAGGAGAAAAATTTAAAATGGAGGAAATTAATGAAAAATAAAATGGATATTTCAAACTTAGATACGGAAAAAAGAAACAAGAATTCAGAAAATTTAGATACTTTAAATAGTTTAGAAATAGTTTCTTTAATGAATAAAGAAGATGAAAATATACCAAAAGCAATTGCTAAGGTATTACCAACAATTGCTAAGCTTGTAGATGCAGTTATTGAAACTTTCAATAAGGGAGGACGTTTAATTTATATTGGAGCAGGAACAAGTGGAAGGTTAGGTATTTTAGATGCTTCAGAATGTGTGTCAACTTTTGGAGTAAGTAAGGAAATGGTAGTTGGTTTAATAGCAGGTGGGAGAAAGGCTATTGTAGATGCGGTAGAAGGTGCAGAAGATAACAGGGAAATGGGAATTAAAGATCTTAAAGACATTGATTTTTCTAAAAAAGATATTTTAGTTGGACTTTCTGCAAGTGGAAGAACTCCCTATGTTGTGTCTGCATTAGAATACGCAAAGGGAATTGGTGCTGTTACAGGATCTATTTCATGTAATAGTAATTCTGAAATGGCTTCTATTGCTGATTATGGAATAGATATTTCGCCGGGTCCTGAAATACTTTCAGGTTCAACTAGATTAAAATCAGGTACTGCTCAAAAAATGGTATTAAATATGATTTCAACAGCTTCCATGATAGGTATTGGAAAAGCTTATAAAAACTTAATGGTAGATGTACAGCCAACAAATGAAAAGTTAATTGAAAGATCTAAAAGAATAATAATGGAAGCTACAGATTCTAATTATGAACATGCAGAGGAGTTCTTTGAAAAATCTGGTAGAAATGTAAAAGTTGCGATAGTAATGATTCTTACTAATAGTAGTAAGGACGATGCTATAAAAAGATTAAAGGAAACAAATGGATTTATATCCAAAACTTTATAGGAGGTTGAAATGGCTAAAGTTTCTGAAAAAGATATTGCAAAGAAGATTTATGAGTACATTGGTGGGCCAGAAAATACAAAATCAGTAATGAATTGTATGACTAGGGTAAGGGTAGAATTAAAAGATAGTAGTAAGGCAGATATTGAAAAACTTAGAAAGATACCTGGGGTAATGGGTGTAGTAGATGGACCACAAATTCAAATTGTTACAGGTCCAGGTTTAAGTACTAAAGTAGCGAATGAAATGGGGAAAATATCGAATATAGAAGTAAAAATTGAAGGTGAGACTGATAAGGATAAGGCAGATCGCCTTGCGAGAGAGAAAAAAGAAGAAATTAAATCAAAACAGAAAAGGTCTTGGTTTAAAGATTTTACAAAACTAATTTCTAGTATTTTTGTTCCAATGATACCTGCTTTTGTTGGTGCTGGACTTATTGGAGGTATTGCATCTATATTTCAGAACCTTTTAGAAGCTGGTAATATTTCAGGAGATAACTGGATTATTGCAGTTTCTGTATTAAATACAATTAAAAATGGTGTTTTTGGTTATTTAAATATTTACGTAGGAATTAACTCTGCTAAAGTATTTGGAGCTTCTGATACATTAGGAGGAGTTATTGGAGGAGTAGTATATTTAACAGGAATAAATCCAGATGTCCCTTTAATAAATATTTTTACAGGAAATCCATTATTAGCTAATCAAGGTGGAATTATAGGAGTTATTGTAGCAGTTGCAATACTTGCATTTATAGAAAAAAGATTACACAAAATTGTTCCAAATTCATTGGATATTATATTGGTTCCAGCTCTATCTTTACTAAGTACAGGTTTAATTACGATGTTTTTAATTATGCCTATAGCTGGTTGGGTTTCAGAAGGATTAGTAGGTGGAATTAACTGGGTACTTACAAGAGGTGGAGTATTCTCAGGTTTTGTTTTAGGTGGACTATTTTTACCATTGGTAATATTTGGTTTACATCAAATATTAACACCTATTCATATTGAAATGATTAGTTCTCAAGGAGCTACTTATTTGTTACCTATTCTAGCTATGGCAGGAGCAGGACAAGTTGGGGCTGCAATAGCGGTTTTAGTAAAATGTAGAAAAAACAAGCCATTAGTAAATATTACTAAGGGTGCTTTACCAGTTGGAGTTTTAGGAATTGGAGAACCGTTGATTTATGCTGTTACTTTGCCTATGGGTAGAGCATTTATTACAGCCTGTATTGGTGGAGGAATAGGTGGTGCAGTTATTGGTGCATTAGGAGGAGTAGGAGCAACAGCAGTTGGTCCTAGTGGAGTTGCATTAATACCACTAATATATGATTTAGCTAATAAATGGTATATATATGTTTTAGGACTACTAGCAGGTTATGTTGGGGGTTTTATTGCAACATATTTATTTGGAATAGATAGGAAATTTACAGAATATGTTCCGGAAGATGAAGAAGGAACAGTAAGTGAATTTAAATTTGAATAATTATTACAGATAAAAGTTTTTTAATAATTAAACCAAAAAGTTGAACAAAGTTCAACTTTTTGGTTTTTTCTAATTAATTTTATTTAATATAATTTTTTACTGTAGTTGGAATAATATCTTTTTTTATAAGAAGAATAGGAGCTTCTAATTTGCTGGCGTAGTTTGCTCCAACAATAGCATCTGGGAAAGTTTCACCACTTGCAAATATATATTTGTTAGGATCTTTATAAATAGATTCTGCAACTTTAACAGATGTTTCATACCTGTCTTCTCCAGCAATTCTAATTACCGATACATTATGTTTTAAAGAATTTTCAATGGTTTTAGATACTGACTTTTCTCCTCCTCCAATTACTATATTCTTTGTTTTCCAAATTTTCAAGGCTTCTCTTGTATCAGCATTAAGTTCTTTAGGACTTGTTAATAGGATGGGGATATTTTCTTTTGATGCTAAACTTGTCATAGAAATTGCATCGGGGAAATTAGTTCCGTCAACAAGTATAGCTTTGTTTTTATTACCTGATTTTTCTATTATTCTATCTCCAACAAGTTTTGCAGTTTCGTATCTATCTGCTCCATTAATTCTAGAGATATGGAATTTAGATAGTTGAGTTTCAATGTTTTTAGAAATTGTATTTGTTCCACCAATAATTATAATTTCCCTTGGATTTAATCTTTCTATTTCCTTAAGTACTTCAGTATCTAATTTGTTTTTTTCTGTTAATAAAATAGGGGATTCTAGAACTTTTGCCAAAACCTTAGATGTTAATTGGTCAGTATATTTTTCTCCACTAGATAATATTATTTTTTCACTAGAAGTATAGGAATTACTTATTTTACTTGCAGTTTCATATCTATTTTTGCCATATATTCTTGATAAATTAAAGTCCTTTAAATATTCTTCAATATTTTTTGAAATAGTGTTATAACCACCAATTAATACAAGTTCTTTTTTAGTATTAGTTATTGGAATAGTTGGTTTTTCAATAGAGGGTAAATTTGGAACACTGTTTGTTTTTATAATTCTATAAGAATCATATAGATTTACTTCTTCAGTGTTTTTTGCGTCATAGGTATATGCATTATATATTAGTTGGTCTCCTGTAATTTCAAATGTTCCAAACATCTGTAAATATGGTTGACTATATTTTGCTAATTGAATATTAAATTGTTTTATAAAATCTTCATTAGGTTTATAGAATTTATTTCCACTTGAATTAATTGATATATATAGTTGAGATTTAGGGTCAACAACAGTTTCATAACCATTAATAATTTGACTTTGTGTATTGGAAAGCTCTAAACCGTTAAGATGTTTCGATCTTGAATAAGTATGATCATGTCCTTGAAGAATAATATCTACTTTAAGTTCATTAAATAATGGTTGTAAATCTGCTCTCATTCCCACTACATCAGAATCATCTATGTGGTTTGAAGCCGTTTGTGTTCCCTTATGCATTGTGACTATTATCCATTTATATCCATTATTTCTAGCATTTTCTATGTCTTTTATCATCCAATTCTTTTGCTCTGCACTAATGCTTTTGGTATTATCATCATTTATGACTATATCATTTGTATTTAACATTGTGAAATGGGCAGGTCCATAGTTAAATGAATAATAAGTTCCATTTTTTGTGTTTTGCTTAGGATAATTAAAGTTAAAATGATTATTGTAAGTGTTATTCTGTGCATCGTGGTTTCCAGGAACAGACATAAAAGTATTGTTCATAAAAAAATCTTTAGCTTCTTCAAAAAACCAATGCCATTCTTCTGGTTTTGAAGAGGTATTAACTAAATCACCACCATGAATAAAAAAATCTGAATCTGGAAAGTATTCTGAAGCTTTTTGGAAAGTCTTAGCGGATATTTTATACTCATCTTGATTTTTACCCTGAGAATCATCTACGAATATAAACTTTAAGGCTTTATTGTTAATGGTTTCAGTTTTAAAGCTTCCAATCGCACTCCAAATATTTTTTGAAGCATCTCCAACTCTATAGTAATATTTGCTGCCAGGAGCTAAATTTGAAAGGGTTACTTTATGAGAAAAACCTCCAATTATTGAAACTTCATTTGATATTCCTGTTGCCTTTAAAGAATGTTTAAAATTAGTAGGAACAGTATTGGATTTTATATATTCAATATCGGATTTGCAATTAGCTTTTGTATGCCAGGTAATTCCCTTACTGGTTTTTTCATCTCCATTAAATACTACTGAAACCTTTGTTGGTAAAAAGTCTTCAACAACTTCTTCATTAACTTTATTATCTAGTGTATTTATAGTGACTTCATCATTAGCTAAAACTGTAATAGGACTAATGATTAATAAAGTTTGAAGTAAAAGACAAATAAAAAAATTTAAAATTCTCTTTTTATACATGAAATCCTCCAAAATAATTTATTTGATCAGTATATTATATGATCTATGTAGAACTTTAATATATAGATATGAAAAGAATTTTAAGAAAAAGTAAAATATTTGTAAATTTTATGTGGGAATTTATTAATAAAAAAAGTACACCATATAGATATGATGTACTTAGGAATATATTAAATTATATTATTTAAAAAATTTATTAATTTAGGCTAATAGAGGTGTTTAATCCTTCTTTTTACTAAAAATAGATATTTTTGGTGTTAGTAAATCTATATTATCAGTTGCAGATTTAATTAATAATGAAAAGATTTCAGAAATCATCTTTTTAGTTTCATCATCTAAATATTTGTATGATGAAAATACAATCTTAGCAGCTTTAAGCCAACTAGTATTTAAAACGTCAATACTGGTTTTATTGTTAATTTCAAATATTTCAAATATTTCAAATATTGCATCAAAAAATTGACTTCTTTCTTCTTCATCAACATTAGCTAGCCAATCCCTAATGGTACTGTCTATAAATACACTATCGGAAGTAACCTTATTTAAATAGACAAAGTCATTTCGCATTACTTCCCATGTATAAATATCATGTTGGGTTAATCCATCTTCATAACTATGGATTACACTATAATCCTCTTTATGCTCTAATAGAATTCCCACAATAGATGATTGAGGTAAAAAAGTATGAATTTTACTTAAAATATTTTTATGACTATATTCTTTTATTAAGGTGGAATTTAATCCTGGACCGTCGAAATTATATACTTTTTCTATTTTCTTTTGAGTTTTTTCTGAAACAAAAGATGATGAATAAATTGCTAAATTACCACCTTTAGAATGGCCTGCAACCCTAACTGGTAGATTAAAATAAGAGGCTATTTTCTCCAAATAATTTTTTGACTCTATTTGAGCAGGAACTACATCCATAAAACTCATATTAAAATCTTCTTTCCAACCTGTTAAGGTACTGTCAGTTCCTCTAAAGGAAACAAAAATATTATTATCTAAAGTGTCTATAGTAATTGCTGAAAATTGTTTTTCGGATTTTTCATCAATATCATTGACATAGGCACATAATTTCATATTTCTAAATCTTTCATTTTTCGCTAATTCTTTAAATAGAGGATAGTCATTTTCAAGTATTAATTTATCTTTAAAATTTTTATCCTTTTTGAAAATTTTATAGGCTTCCTTTATTGTAATTGATTCATTAGATTCTCTTGGAACAATATTATCAAATGGTAAATAAGAAAATCTTGCTAGAATTAAAGCATCAATATTATTAAATTTTGAAATATCTACACTAAGATCACCACGCCAGTTTAGGTAGTCAAATATTGTATTCATAATTCCTCCCGACCATATATTCTATTCATCTTTTTCATTATCTTTACTTACTTTGTTTACCATAAAAAACATAAAACCTATAATTAAAATTGTAACACTTATATTTAATATGTTTAAAGGTAGACTTCTATTACGTTTAGCATCATTTTTTATAGTAATTTCATTATCTTTCTTGGAAATGGAAAAATTATTGTTATAAATCTGATTTGCTACTGCTACCTTATACTCATCTATTTCTTTAAGTTGGTAGGTGTAGGAATTTAATACTGACCTGTTGAAAAACAAACTTTTATTATAGCTAAAGACAGCATAGCTATTGTCTATTTGGTAAATATAAATCGATGTATAATTAAAGTCTTCATTGGATAACAAGTCCATTTTTTTTGCAGTTGGCATACTCTGATATAGTAAATCCTCATTATAATCCAATATATTATCATTTGGAATAGTATAAAATTTTTTTCCGTCTAGGATAAAAAGAGATAGTACTATTACTAATAAAACAATTAAAATATCTGTAATATAAGTACGTTTTTTTGCTTTCATTTAATCAATTCCTTATTTAGATATAT
>DUUN01000159.1 GCA_012841535.1 Gallicola sp.
CCATAAGCATTAAGCAAGGGATTATTATAATTAATCCCATTGCTACCATGCCTACACTACTGCCTAAAACTAATTTTAGTATCTTTTTTTTCATAGATAATCCTACATTTCTATTTCATCGTTTTCTAAATTTCTAAACATTTCTTTACGATAACTTCTTAATTCTTCATTTAAAGCTAAACCTCTATCATATAATTTTTTCATTTCAGGATTATCAATATCTTCTTCAATATTATCCATTATACTTTTATTTATTTTAATAAAATTAGTTACACCTTGTTCTTCACTTAAAAAATCATATGTTTCAAAGTAAGCATCTTCATAAGACTCATAAGTATCTTTAAAATTATATGTGTCATAATCATATGCAAAATCAACCTGCTTTCTAATTAAAGAATCAAGCTTTTCTTCTACAGAATCTATAAGATTTTTTTCTTTCAATGTATCATGTAGTGAAACAAAATTTAATTTTTTTTCTTCTGTATAAGGTATTTCAGAATATAACCATTCCTTTTTATTTTCATCATAAAGATATACAAATTCACACCAAGTATCTTTAAAACTATCTAAATACTCTTGTTCATTTTGATAAGTTTTCTTATCAACATTTGTTTCATTTCTATCTCTACCATAAGCAACAGTTACACCTTCTTGTCTTTCGTTATAATCAAAACTATGTCTAATACTAGGATCAGGATTAACCCTAAATCCTAGCACAGAAATATCACCTAAATTTATCAAGTTATTTATTTTTTGTTCATCTTTATAAAAAGTATCTAATATTCTTCCGTTATATTCTAAATAACCATCTGAATGACAATAAATCTTATCATAAGTTCCATCTTTTCTTTTTATTGAAATATTACTTCTTGTGCTCATATTTCACCTCCTATTGTTCTCCCATCATTTCTCTTTCAAGTTCAGTAGCACGAATCCAAATTCTTAATCTATTTTTTGAATCTACATTAAGTAAAAATTCTCCTCTTCTAGCAGACATTAAAAATGCTTTTTGAGTATCTGTTAAAGGATTTTGTTTAAATAGTTCTAGATATGCAAGTAAATCATCTTCTTTTAACATACCGACCATTTGATACTGGCAGTTATTAAATATAGCTGTTGCATGTCTTAATATTTGATTAGAGCCAACAAAGTCCTTTACTGATTGTGTTGCTACTACAAGTGAGCCAGAATACTTTCTTATTCTTCTAGCAAGTTGTCCAAAGTTTCTTAAAACTTCAAAATTATTTTCATCAATAAACAAGTGAAATTCATCTGCAATTACCATTACATGTTTTCTATCTTCAATTTTTACTTTATCATTTTGAATCTTATTTGCAACTATACTATTATTTAAATAAGTTAATAGATTTAATGTTTGAGTATTTATAAGTCTTTGATTGCCACTATATAAAAGTTCTTGCATATTAAAAGCAATTAAATCATTCGTTAAATCTATTGTAGTATGACCATCAAAAAGATAAGAATCTGTTCCAGTTAAAAACCTAGAAATTAATATTTCTAGTTGTTCTACAATTTTAATCTTTTCTTTACTTTTCAATGTTTCTTTATATTCTGGTAAAAAGTTATACAATTCAGAGAAAATTGGATAATCCGTATTTTTTAAATTCTGTAATGTATTAATTGATGTATTTTTATAAATTCCTTTTTTATTATAAAGTGCTTCTACTATACCCAATAACATTACTAATTCTTTTTCATTTATACTTTCAAAAGCTGTTTTAAAAAATGCTTCTAAGAATCCTAAATGTTTAGCTAAAGGACAATCTGTTTCTTTAGTATCAGATTCTTCATCATCACCAGCAATAAATCTTATTTGTAATGGATTTATTATTCCACCTTTTTTAGAATATAAATCTATATATTCTCCATTATTTGCTTTTACTATTTTTTGATATTCTGCTTCTGCATCAAATATAAATATTTTAGTTCCTCTAGCAAATTCATTAACAATCATCTTTTTCATAGTGTAAGATTTACCTCCACCAGTAGATGATATTATTGCCATATTATGACTAGTTCTTGAATTATTTAAAGTAAAAGGATCAAAAAATATTGGTAAAGATGTATGAATATCTAATCCAAACATATAACCTTTTGGATCGTTAAAATAAGTTTTAGTAAATGGGAATCCCACACTTAAAGTCATTGTTGGTAAATAAAAAGCATAGTCCTTAAATGATAAAGTTGTTATATCATAATTTTGCCAAGCTTCCATTTGTCTTAATCTAGGAATATCTAATTTAATTTGAAAAGAATCTGCTAATCTTCGTAAATCTCTTAATGTTTCTTCTCTTTCTTTTTTAGTTCCTTCGATTATTAAAATTAATGAAACTTCTTTAATTTTTTCATCACCATTTTTTATATCATTCATTAATAATTGAAAATTTTCTTTTTGTGTATCAAGTTCAGTTGCATCTGATAATTTTTTTGTAGTATTTCTATCAGACAATAAAAATTGATATTGTGAATTAACCCAACGAATCAATTCTTCTTGCGTTATTGCATCTTTAATTGATATACATGATCTAACTTTAGGATAGTTAAATACTTCTTCAAAAAATAACTCATC
>DUUN01000264.1 GCA_012841535.1 Gallicola sp.
CACCATTTAGCAACGGAGACGACCATTTATTAAAAGCTTTAGATATGCAAAAAGATGGTGGCTCAATAGTATGTTTGTTAAATGCTGAAACAATCAAAAATCCATATTCTAATAGTCGCAAAGTATTAGTTCAAAAATTAAATGACCTAGATGCCAAAATTGAATATATAGAAAATGCTTTCATAAATGCTGAAAATAAAACAGGAGTAGAAGTAGCTTTAATAAAAATATTTATACCTGAAACTGAAAAACCTTCATATATATTTGAAGAACTTATGAATGAAGAAAAATACAACGAAGAAACACAAGTAAGTGAATATCAATTAATTAAAGATGATTTAGTAGAGGAAATAGTAAGACAATATCAAATTGAAGTAAAAGCGGGTATTCGATTAATAAACGAATATCAAGCAATGAGACCTCACATATTAAGAGATTTTGATGAAAAGAGCTGTTATAACAAACCTATACTAGAACTCAAATTAAATGATTGTGAAAGAAGTTTAACAATAAATAATTATGTATGTAAAACAAGATATAAATATTGGCAAGCATTATTTAATAATCCGAAATTTACTGAAAAATTAACATCTAATCTTATAAGAGAATATTCAAATAGAATAGAAGAACTTCAAAATTATGATTTTTCTGTTTACAACATTTATCAAATAAAAATAGAAATGTCTAAAAATATTATTAAAGGTGTAGAAGATACGATTATTAAATTATTTGATGAATTATCATATCAAAACCATTGGCACGATGAAACAAGTAAAAATATACATTATTTTAACGGATGGAAAACAAATAAAGCGTGGTATATCAACAAAAGAGTAATTATACCTTATATGAATGCTTTTAACGATTGGAACGGGTCGTTTGAACCAGGATATAAAGTACTAAATAAACTAAGAGATATTGAAAAAATTTTGAACTATTTAGATGGAAATAGAACTTTAGATGTTGATTTAGAAGAAGTATTAAAATTAGCTCAAGCAGACAATAGGACAACAAAGATACCATTAAAATATTTCAATATAACATTTTATAAAAAAGGAACTTGTCACATTGAATTTACTAATCTTGAATTACTAAAAAAGTTTAATATTTACGGATGTCAAAACAAAGGATGGTTACCACCTTCTTATGGAAAAAAGACATACAACGAGATGGATATAGCTGAGCAAGAAGTTGTTAACGAATTTGAAGGAAAAGAAAGTTACAACGATACTTTTATAAATAAAAACTACTATATAACCAAAACTGAAGATTTATTGTTAATAGGAGTTGATTAAATGAAAGGTACAACAAAAGAGCTAATACCTAAAATGCTTAATCTACCTCAAGATAAAATCTACGAATTGAAAGAGCATAAGGAAAAGCGATCGCTTGACGCAAACGGATATTATTGGTCGTTAGTTACAAAAATAGCAGATGTACTAAGAGCAAATAAAGAAGATATACATTTTAAAATGTTAAAACAATATGGACAAGTATCTTCAATAATGATGTTGTCTAGTATTGATATAAGGGGGTTTGTCAAATACTACGAGGTAGAAAGTAAGAGAGTAGTTAATGGCAAAGAATTCACTGTATATAGGGTATTTAAAGGCTCTAGTGAGATGAACACAAAAGAGATGAGCAATCTCATTGATGGGGTTGTTTACGAGGCAAAAGAACTTGATATTGAGACAAAAACACCAAAAGAAATAGCCGAGTTAAAGAGTTTATGGAATAAGGAGAGATGATATG
>DUUN01000536.1 GCA_012841535.1 Gallicola sp.
AAAAATATATATAATTTTTAAAGGGCTTTTATTTATTTAGATAAAAGGGTATGATTTGTTTAAGTTAATTTAACTTATATATAAAAAATAAATGAATTCAATAAGGAGGAAAAAATGAATAGGGATGAAGCTTTAAAGTTGTTAAAAGAATACAATAAAGAACAATTTCATATACAACATGCTATTACCGTGGAAAAAGTTATGGAGTATTTTGCGGAAATTGAAAATGAAGATCCGAAATATTGGGGTATAGTTGGGTTATTACATGATATTGATTTTGAAATGTACCCAGATGAACATTGTGTTAAAGCTGTAGATATTTTAAAAGAAAACAATTACAGTCAAGAATTTATTACAAGTGTAATAAGTCATGGCTATGGAATTTGTTCTGATGTAAAACCTGAGCAAAAAATGGAGAAAATTCTCTATGCAGTAGATGAGTTAACAGGTTTGATTTTTGCAGCATCATTAATGAGGCCATCAAAATCTACAAAAGATATGAAATTAAAAAGTTTAAAGAAAAAATTTAAAGATAAGAGTTTTGCAGCTGGCTGTTCAAGAGACGCCATCCGTAACGGAGCCGAAATGTTGAATATGGAACTTGATGAATTATTACAAACAACCCTTACGGCAATGCAAGAAAAAGAAGATGAAATATTTGCAGAAATAGAAAAATAAATAACTATAAAAAATAAAATTGGAAGTTAATTGAAAAAAAACTTAACAATACAATAATATTTTGTTATAATACATTTGAATAAGGAGGAGAGTATAATGGAAAAGAAATTTAAATTAGGTTTAATACCAAAATTGATTATTGCAATTATTTTAGGGGTTTTAACAGGACTATATCTACCTAAGATAGTAACTCAAATAGCAGTTACATTTTCATCATTTTTTAGCCAGTGGTTAAGTTTTGTTATACCACTTATGATTTTAGCCTTTGTAACAAAGGGGATAGCTGATTTAAGTGAGGGGGCAGGTAAATTATTAGGGATTACAGTATTAATTTCCTATGCGTCAACATTATTAGGTGGAACATTGTCATGGATTATGAGTGATAGTATTTTCCCTAAATTTATAACAGCAGAAGCAGTAGACCAAATTACTAAAGCTGCAGGCGATTCTTTAGAACCAATTTTTAGTGTTGAATTGAATCCGTTTTTTGATGTAACAGGTGCATTGGTTTTTGCCTTTGTATTTGGTTTATCAATATCTTGGTTAAGGAATAAAGGGAAAGGTGAATATAGCTATGGATTTATAACTGAATTTAATGAAATTATAACTAATATATTAGGAAAAGCTGTTGTTCCTGTTTTACCTTTCTATATTTTTGGTAACTTTGCTAATATGGCATATTCTGGCTCTGTATTTGCTATTTTAAGTATATTCTGGAAAATATTTATTTTAATAGTAACACTACATCTATTATATGTTTCAGCTATGTTTGTTATATCAGGAAGTTATACAGGAAAAAACCCTATTACGTTAATTAGAAATCAAGTTTCAGGTTATGTTACGGCTTTAGGAACACAATCTTCAGCAGCAACAATACCAGTAAACTTAGAGTGTGCTAAAAAAGATGGTGTAAGTAAAGGAATAAGGGACTTTGTAATTCCTTTAGGGGCAACAGTTCATATGCCAGGCTCAATGATTACAATAACAGCTTGTACCTATACAATATTAGCTATGTATGGAATGCCAAATGGATATACAACTATGATACCTTATATAGCAATATTGGGAATTGCAATGGTAGCAGCACCAGGTGCACCAGGTGGAGCAGTAATGAGTGCATTGCCGTTTTTACCAGTTGTAGGAATAGATCCGACTAGTGGCATGGCAACTTTATTAATTTCACTTTACACCACACAAGATAGCTTTGGAACAGCTGCCAATATTTCAGGTGACAATGCCATAGCTGTAGCTGTTGATAAAATATACTACAAACATATAGTTAGACGAGAAAAAACTAAAGAAGAATTAGAAAGTTAGGTATATAATGGGAGATTATAATTTATTTGATATTTTAGGACCAATAATGATTGGTCCTTCAAGTTCCCACACTGCAGGAGCTTGTAGAATATCGAAAACAGCTAGAATTATTTCAGGCGATGGTTTTAATAAAATAAAGTTTATTTTACACGGCTCTTTTGCAGAAACATATAGAGGTCATGGTACAGATAAGGCTTTATTAGCTGGTGCATTGAGAATGTATCCTGACGATGATAGATTGAAAGATTCTTTTGAAATAGCTAAAAAAGAGGGACTGGAGTTTTCTTTTGAAAAAGGAGACTTGGGAAATGTTCATCCTAATACCGTTAAAATAGAAATGTATTATCCTAATGGAAAGGTTAATACAGTAGTTGGCTCCTCTATTGGTGGAGGGAATATAAAAATAGTAGAAATGAACGGTATAAAGATTAATTTTACTAGCGAATATCCTTTATTAATATGTAGATATGTAGACAAAAGAGGTATAATAGCCTTTATATCTACAGTTTTAAGTGACAATGGTTACAATATTGAAAGTATGCATACAAATAAAAGTGATGAGGGAGTTACTTTAGTTATTGAACTTGATAAAAATATTGATGAAAAAACCATTGAAACTATATCTAAAAACGAAGATATTGATTTCGTTAAACATTTAGTGAAAGGATTTTAAGAATGATATATAACGCAGAAGAATTAATTTTATATTGTAAAGAAAATAATAAATCCATAGCCGATATAGTACTTGAAGATGAAATTAAAAACTCAGGAGATACAGAAGAAGTCATAGTAGAAAAATTACTCAATATGTTAGAGGTTATGGAGCAGTCAGCAAAAAAGTTTTTAGAAGTGGAAAGTGTTACAAATCTAGGTATGATTGATGGCTTTGCTAAAAAGGCAAATGACTATGCACTAAAAGATGAGGGATTTTTAAGCAAAGAAAACATTCAAGCAATGGCAATGGCCTTTTCAACACTTGAATTTAGCTCATCAATGGGGAAAATAGTAGCGTCACCTACAGCTGGTTCATCAGGAATAATACCAGCGGCAATATTTAGGTATAAGGCTTCAAATAAAGATGTTGATAATAGAAAGTTAGTAGATGCTCTCTTAACATCTGTAGGAATAGGACAAATAATAGGAAGATATGCTAATTTTGCCGGAGCAGAAGGTGGTTGTCAGGCAGAATGTGGTTCTGCTTCTGCAATGGCGTCAGCTGCCTTAGTTTTTCTAAAAGGTGGTTCTATTGAAGAAATTTTAAATGCAGCTTCTATTACTTTAGTAAATATTCTTGGACTCGTATGTGATCCTATTGCAGGCCTAGTTGAATATCCTTGTACATTTAGAAATGCATCAGGAGTTATAAATGCAATTTTATCAGCAGATTTAGCTTTGGCGGGAATTAAGTCATTAGTTCCTTTTGAAGAAGTAACTCAGGCAATGAATGAAGTTGGTAAATCTATGAGTTATACCTTAAAAGAGACTTCATTAGGAGGCTTGGCTGCTACAAAAACAGGTGAAAAAATTAAAAAAGAGTTTTACGGAGAATAATTTTGTTTTACCTGTAATAATTGAATTTTGCAGAGTGGAAATA